>DASSGC010000334.1:0-19027 GCA_035693765.1 Acidimicrobiales bacterium | reverse complement strand
ACCCCGGCCGGCCAGCACCACCCGCGGCCCGGGGGCGCAGGCCCCGGGGCGGCGGCCGACCTGCTGCTCATCGGCCATGGCTCGCGCGACCCCGCGGCCGCCGCCGAGTTCGCCGCCCTGCGCGACCTGGTCGCGGCGCGGCTCGGCGCCCGGCGGGTGGGGGGCGGGTTCCTGGAGCTGGCCGAGCCGCCGATCGACCGGGCGGTCGACGACCTGGTGGCCGCGGGCGCCACGGAGGTCGTGGCCGTGCCGTACGTGCTCTTCGGCGCCGGGCACCTGAAGGACGACGGCCCCGCGGTGCTGGCCCGGGCCCGGCGCCGTCACCCGGGCGTCTCGTTCCACCTGGCCCGCGACCTGGGCACCCACCCGGCGGTGCTGGCCGTGGCCGAGGAGCGGGCCCGCCAGGCGATCGCGGCCCTGCCGGCCGGGGGCGGTGCGCCGCCCACGGTCGTCCTCGCCGGCCGGGGGTCGACCGACCCCGACGCGTGCGCCGAGTTCGTGAAGCTGGCCCGCCTGCTCGGCGACGGGCGGGGCCTGGGACCGGTGGAGCCGGCGTTCGTGGCCATGACCACCCCGTCGGTGGAGGACGCCCTCGACCGGGCCCGGCGGCTGGGCGCCGACCGGCTGGCGGTGGTGCCCCTGTTCCTGTTCTCGGGGGTGCTGGTCGACCGGATCGGCGAGCGGGCCCGGTCCTGGGCCGCCGACCGACCCGGCGTGGCCGTCGCCACGGCGCCGCCGCTCGGCGCCGACGAGCGGCTGGCCGACCTGGTGGTGGAGCGGTTCGTCGAGCCCCTGCGGGGCGACGTCCGCATGAACTGCGACCTGTGCAGCTACCGGGTGCGGCTGCCCGGCTTCGAGGAGCGGGTGGGGACCCCGCTGTCGCTGGCGCCGCCGGAGCGCGCGCCCCGGGGCTGGCGGGCCCGGCGGGCGGCCAACCAGGCGGCGGCGGAGGCCGGCGAGCGGCGGGAACGGCCGCGCCGGGGCCTCGGCCGCCGCAGCGGCGTGCCGGCTGCGCCCGACCGGGACGGTCCCGCGGTGGTGGTGTCCGGGCTGACGCACCGGTGGCCCGACGGCAGCGTCGGCCTGGCCGGCGTCGACCTGGAGGTGGCGGCCCGGGAGCGGATCGCGGTCCTCGGTCCCAACGGATCGGGGAAGTCGACGCTCGCGCTCCACCTGGTGGGCGCGCTGGGCGGCGGCCAGGACGGCGGCGCGACCACCGGCACGGTCCGGGTGGCGGGGCTGCCGGTCGCGCGGGCGACGCTGGCCGCCGTGCGCCGCCGGGTGGGGTTGGTGTTCCAGGACCCGGACGACCAGATCCTGCTGCCCACGGTGGCGGCCGACGTCGGCTTCGCGCCGGCCAACCACGGCGTTCCCGCGGGCGAGGTGGCGGCCCGGGTGGCGGCGGCGCTCGGCGTGGTGGGCCTGGCCGATGCGGCCGAGCGGGCGCCCGAGCACCTGAGCCTGGGCGAGCGACGCCGGGTGGCGCTGGCCGGGGTGCTCGCCGCCCACCCGGAGGTGCTGGTCCTCGACGAGCCCACCGCCAACCTCGACCCGGCGGCCCGGCGCGACCTCATCGAGGTGATCCGGGGGCTCGAGCTCACCACGCTGGTGATCACCCACGACCTCCCGCTGGCGCTGGAGCTGTGTCCCCGCTCGGTCGTGCTCGCCCACGGGCGGGTGGCGGCCGAGGGCGCGACGCCGGCGCTGCTCGCCAACCCGTCGCTGCTGGCGGCGCACCGGCTGGAGCTGCCCTACCGGATGGTGGCCCCGGCACCCGGGGAGCGGCGCGTTCCGGTGACGTGATCGGTTGACTCCCAACCGGATGCGTCACCGGAAGCCGGCGACCCAGTCCGCCGCGGCCGCCGCGGTCTCGACGACGGGTCCGTCCGGCTGCGGGGGGCGGCGGACCATGACCACGCGGGTGCCCGTGGCGCGGGCGGCGGCCAGCTTGGCCACGGTGGCCGTCCCGCCGCTGTTGCGGGTGACCAGGGTGTCGATGCGGTGCTCGCCCAGCAGCGCAGCCTCCCCGGCGAGGTCGTAGGGTCCCCGGCCGAGGACCACGGCGCCGCCCGCGAACGACGGCGGCAGCGAGGGCATCTCGATCGACCGCACGACGAACGTGACACCGCCCGGACCCGCGAGCGCCGCGAACGGTTCGAGCCTCCCCCGGCCGGTGGTGAGGAGCACCCGCCGGGCACCCACCTGCGCCAACCGGCGGGCGGCGCCGGCGAGGTCGTCGACCTCGTCCCACCGGTCGCCGGGGCCGGGCCGCCACGGCGGCCGGAGCAGCCGGAGCCGGGGCACGCCCGCCGACCGGGCGGCCGCCGCCGCGTGGTGCGGCATCACCGCCGCGAACGGGTGGGTGGCGTCGACGAGCAGGTCGTGACCGTCGCGGCGCAGCACGGCGGCCAGCCCGTCGGCGCCGCCGAACCCGCCCCGCCGCACGGGACACGGCAGCGGTGCGGGCGCCCGGGTGCGGCCGGCGAAGGACGCGACGACGTCGACGCCGCCCGCCGCCAGCAGCCGGGCCAGCGCCGCCGCCTCGGTCGTGCCCGCCAGCAGCAGCACCGACGGCCGGCCCACGTCAGTCGCCGCCGTCCCGGCGCAGCAGGTAGGTGTCGAACATCCAGCCCTTGCGGCCGCGGGCCTCGGCCCGCACCCGCTCGATCTCGCCGGCCACGTCCGCCAGCGGCCCGGACAGCAGGATCTGGTCGGGGGTCCCGAGGTAGGCGCCCCAGAAGATCGTGACCCCCGCCGGCTCGACGGTGGCGAACGCGCACCGGCCGTCGAGCATGACCACGACGTCGTCGACGCCCGCGGGCCACCCCTCGTCGGCGAGGCGGCGCCCCGTCGTGACGTGCACCGGCCGGCCGATGCCGTGGAGCGCGACGCGGTGCGCCGCCGCCAGCGCCTGCACGCTGCTGATGCCCGGCACCACCTCGACCGCGAACGCCACCGCACCACGGGCCGCCACCTGGTCGAGGATCCGCAACGTGCTGTCGTAGAGCGCGGGGTCGCCCCACACCAGGAACGCCCCGGCCTGCCCGTCGGCCAGCTCGTCACGCAGCAGGCGCTCGTAGATGTCGGCCCTCGTGTCGTGCCACGACCGGACGCCGGCGGCGTAAGACGGCCCGCGCAGGTCGCGGGGCGGGTCGGGCGTCTCGACCACCCGGTACGACCGGTCCTCGACGTAGCGGTCGCAGATCTCGCGGCGCAGGGCGGCCAGGTCGTCCTTGTCGTCGCCCTTGTCCATCACGAAGAACACGTCGGCGGCGTTGAGGGCCCGCACCGCCTGCACGGTCAGGTGCTCGGGGTCGCCGGCGCCGATGCCGACGACCAGCACCCGCCTCACGCGGCCTCCGCCACCACGGCCGACGCCGGGTACGGCGAGAGATCGGCCCGGGCCACCCGCACCACCTGGAACCCGTGCTCGCCGAGGATGGCCCGCACGGCGTCGACGGCGGCCGCCGTCCGGTCGGGCGACGGGTGCTGCGAGAACAGCGCCAGCCGGCCGCCGGGCGCCAGGTGGCGGGCCGCGACGGCCAGCCCGGCGGGCTGCCCGAGGGCCCGCACGTTGAAGGCGAACACCGTGTCGAAGGCCTCCGCACCCAGGTCGGCGTCGGCCAGCTCGGCCTCGACCACGGTCAGGCGGCCGGCGTCCAGGTGGGCCCGGTTGCGCCGCCGGCACGCCGCCACCATGGACGGAGACCGGTCGACCGCCGTCATCCGGCCGTCGGTGAGGCGCTCGCATACCAGGGTGACGGCCACCCCGTGCCCGCAGCCGACCTCCAGCACCCGCTCGGACCCCCGCAGCTTCAGTTGCTCGACGGCCCAGCCCATCCGGTCGGTGTCGGTCACCCGTCCAGCATGGAGGACCCGGGAGGGTGGCGCACAGCCCATGGTCGCTACGGTGGGGCGCGCCCGCCCGACCGCCCGCCGCGGAGGCCACCATGACCAGCACCGACTCGCCCACCAGCCCCGCGCCCCGGCCCACCACCGGCACGCACGGCACGGAGGGCACCGGCGCCGGGCTGCGTCCCGGCCGGGCCGAGACCGACCGCCTGGCCGCCCTGGTGGCGGTGGGCGCCGGGGCGCGCGACCGCCGCACGGTCACGAGCCCGCTCACCGGCGAGGCGATCGGCGAGGTCCCGGTCGGCACCGCCGACGACGTGGCCGCGGCCGTGGCCCGGGCGCGCGAGGTCCAGCGGGCGTGGGCCGAGCGCCCGGTGCGCGAGCGCGCGGCCGTGCTGCTGCGCTACCACGACCTGGTGCTCGACCGGCAGGACGAGCTGCTCGACCTCATCCAGGCCGAGAACGGCAAGGCCCGGGTCTGGGCGTTCGAGGAGATCCTGGACCAGGCGGTCACCGCCCGGTACTACGCCCGGCTCGCCCCCCGGGCCCTGCGGTCGCAGTGGCGGCTGAGCGCCCTGCCGGGCCTGGTGTCCACCCGTGAGCACCACCTGCCCAAGGGCGTGATCGGGGTGATCTCGCCGTGGAACTACCCGCTCGTGCTGGCGGTGTCCGACGCGCTCGCCGCGCTCGTGGCGGGCAACGGTGTGGTCGTCAAGCCCGACAGCCAGACGCCGTTCACCGCCCTCCGGGCGTTCGAGCTGCTGGAGGAGGCCGGGCTGCCGGCGGGCCTCGTCCAGGTGGTCACGGGCCCCGGCCGCACCGTCGGCACGGCCATCGTCGAGTCGACCGACTACATGATGTTCACCGGGTCGACGGCCACCGGCCGGACCATCGCCCGCCAGGCGGGCGAGCGGCTGATCGGTGTGTCGGCCGAGCTGGGCGGCAAGAACGCCATGGTCGTCACCGGCGACGTCGACCTGGAGCGGGCGGTCGAGGGGGCCGTGGTGGGCTCGTTCGCCAACACCGGCCAGCTCTGCATCTCGATCGAGCGGATCTACGTCGAGGCACCGCTCGCCGATGCGTTCACCGACGCCTTCGGCGCCCGCGCCGCGGCCCTCCGCCTCGGCGCCGAGCAGGCCTACGGCCCGGAGGTCGGCGCCCTGGCCAGCCAGGACCAGCTCGACAAGGTCCGGGCGCACGTGGAGGACGCCGTGGCCAAGGGCGCCCGCCTGGTGGCCGGCGGGAGGCACCGCCCCGACATCGGCCCGCTGTTCTACGAGCCGACCGTGCTCGCCGGCGTCACGCCCGACATGCACCTGTACCGGGAGGAGACGTTCGGGCCGGTCGTGGCCGTCTACGCGGTGGCGTCCGACGACGAGGCCGTGGCGGCCGCCAACGACACCGAGTACGGGCTCAACGCCAGCGTCTACACGGGCGACACGGCACGTGGCCGGGACATCGCCCGGCGGCTGCGGGCCGGCACCGTGAACGTCAACGACGGCTACAGCTCGGCGTGGGCCAGCCTCGACGCCCCGATGGGCGGCATGAAGGCGTCGGGCCTCGGACGGCGCCACGGGCGGGAGGGCCTGCTCAAGTACACCGAGTCGCAGACGGTCGCGGTCCGGTCGAGGCTGGCCGAGAAGCTGCAGGACCCGACCGGCGACCCGGCCGGCTACGCCCGCCGCTTCACCGCCGTCCTGCGGGCGGCCAAGCACCTGCCGCGCTGACGGCGATCCGCCCGGGCCCCGGCAAGCAGCGGATCCCTCGGGCGGCACGGGCAACGCCCGAACCAGGCTGCCGACGAGGCCGTCGGGCCCACCCCGACCCCGCCTATTCGCTTGACCTCAAGCGGGGTTGAGGGGTGATCCTGACCCGATGCAGATGGATTTCAGTCACTGGATGGCGCTGGAGAGCGCCATGCAGGGCGGCCCGCCCCGGCGCACCTTCACCCGGGCCACGCTGAGCCGGGTCTGGGCGTTCGCGCGCCCCCACCGCCGGGCGCTCGCCGGCTTCCTCGTCCTGAGCGTCGTCGCCGCCCTGCTCACGGTGGCCACCCCGGTCCTGGCCGGCCGGGTGGTCGACGAGATCGTCGCGGACGGCGACCAGGGCCGGGTCGTCGGGCTGGCCGTGCTCATCGCCGTCCTCGCCCTGGTCGACGCCGTCGTCGGGCTGGCGTCGCGCTGGCAGTCGGCCCGCATCGGCGAGGGACTGATCCTCGACCTGCGGCGGGCCGTGTACGGGCACGTGCAGCGCATGCCGGTGGCGTTCTTCACCCGCACCCGCACCGGCGCCCTCGTGAGCCGGCTCAACAACGATGTGATCGGCGCCCAACGCGCCTTCACCTGGACGCTGTCGGGCGTGGTCAGCAACCTCATCACCTTGCTGCTGACCCTCGGCGTCATGCTGTCGCTCTCGTGGCAGATCACGCTGCTGGCCCTGCTGCTCCTGCCGATCTTCGTGATCCCGGCCCGGCGGATGGGCGCCCGCCTGGCCCACCTCGAGCGGGAGGCCGCCACCCACAACGCCACGATGACGACCCAGATGACCGAGCGGTTCTCGGCCCCCGGGGCGACGCTCGTCAAGCTGTTCGGCCGCCCCGACCGGGAGGAGGCGGAGTTCGGTGCCCGGGCCGAGCGCGTGGCCGAGATCGGGGTCCGGACCGCCATGGGCCAGTACGTGTTCCTCACCGCCCTGGCCCTGGTGTCGGCGCTCGCCCTGGCCCTGGTGTACGGCCTGGGCGGCTGGCTGGCGGTCGACGGCCGGCTCGAGCCGGGAACGGTCGTCACCCTCGCGCTGCTGCTCACGCAGCTCTACGCGCCGCTGACCGCGCTGGCCAGCGCCCGGGTCGACGCCATGACGGCGCTGGTGAGCTTCGAGCGGGTGTTCGAGGTGCTGGACCTCGAACCGCTCATCGCCGAGGCGCCCGAGCCGGCGGAGGTGCCCGACGGGCCGGTGGCGGTCGAGTTCGAGAACGTCAGCTTCAGCTACCCGAGCGCGGACAAGGTGTCGCTGGCCTCGCTGGAGGAGGTCGCCACCCTCGACACCCGGGGCGGCGTGGAGGTGCTGCACGACGTGTCGTTCCGCGTCGAGCCAGGGCAGCTCGTGGCGCTGGTGGGGTCGTCGGGCAGCGGCAAGTCGACCATCGCCTCGCTGGCGCCCCGCCTCTACGACGTCGACTCGGGCGCGGTGCGCCTCGGCGGCGTCGACGTGCGCGACCTGTCGTTCGACGCCATCCGCGGGGCGCTCGGCCTCGTGACCCAGGACGGCCACCTGTTCCACGACACCGTGCGCGAGAACCTGCGCTTCGCCCGCCCCGAGGCCACCGACGACGAGCTGTGGGACGCGTTGCGCCGGGCCCGGCTGGGGCCGCTGATCGGGGCGCTGCCCGACGGCCTCGACACGGTGGTCGGCGAGCGCGGCTACCGGTTCTCCGGCGGCGAGCGGCAGCGCCTGACGATCGCCCGCATCCTGCTGGCCCGCCCGCGGGTGGTCATCCTCGACGAGGCCACCGCCCACCTCGACTCGACCTCGGAGGCCGAGGTGCAGGCCGCGTTGGGCCATGCCCTGGCGGGCCGGACGGCGATCGTGATCGCCCACCGGCTGTCGACCGTCCGCGAGGCCGACGCCATCCTGGTCGTCGAGCAGGGCCGCGTCGTCGAGCGGGGCACGCACGCGGAGCTGCTCGCCTTCGGGGGCCGCTACGCCGACCTGTACCAGACCCAGTTCGACGACGAGCCGGTCGAGGTCGGCGAGGCGGTCGCATGATGCGGGACGGCGGCGGGCACGGGTGGCTGCTGGACGAGATGGCCTGCATCGGCCGGGAGAACCTCGACCCGCACCACGTCGCACGGTACGACGACAAGGAGGATGCGGACGCCGCCGCCGAGGTCGCCCTCCTCCGGTCCGCCGGCGCGGCGCCCGCGTCCACCGTCGTCGACCTCGGCGCGGGCACCGGCCAGTTCGCGCTCGCCGCGGCCGAGGTGTGGGCGCGGGTCGTCGCGGTCGACCCCTCGCCGGTGATGCTCGACCGGCTGCGGCAGGCGGCCCGCGTCCGGTCCTCGCCCCTGGAGATCGTCCAGGCGGGCTTCCTGACCTACGAGCACGACGGCGAGCCGCCGGACGTCGTCTACTCGCGCTACGCGCTGCACCACCTTCCCGACTTCTGGAAGGCCGTGGCGCTCGCCCGCATCCGGCGGGCGCTCCGGCCGGGGGGCATCCTCCGCCTCTGGGACGTCGTGTACCACTTCCCCCTCGACGAGGCCGCGGACCGGATCGAACGGTGGTGCGCCACCGCCGCCACCGCCGGCGCGGACGACGGGGAGTGGACCCGCGCCGATCTGGAGGAGCACGTGCGGGACGAGGGCTCGACGTTCACCTGGCTGCTCGAACCGATGATCCGCCGCGCCGGCTTCGAGATCGGCGATGTGCGCTACGGCGACGACGGGTTCTCGGCTCGGTACCTGCTCGTCGCGACGCCGACCGCTGCGCGACGGGACAATTGACCCGATCGGCCATCCATCGACGCGACGCGGTCGGCGCTCACACTCTGCACAGGTTTGCTTGACGGCACCCCCGGTAGTACTTGAAACTCCCTATTGACGGAGCGTCAGTTGGCGCCGTGGGGACAGGGGACCGCTGGGGAAGGAGAGCGGCGAAGCGGACGGTGCCCGACCGGCACACCTGGGCACGAGGTCGAATCCCCGGCGGACCGGGGAAAATGGGGGGTCTGGCGGTGGCTCGACGGATAACCATCAGGGCGAAGCTGGCGGCGGCGCTGGCGGTGCCGCTCCTCGCGCTGGTCCTCGTGGCCGGGCTCGAGGTGGCCGACAGCGTCAACGAGGCGGCCGCCGTCGAGCGCCAGACCGACCTGGCGACCGCGTCCATCGGCCCGTCGGGCCTCGTCACCGCCCTGCAGAACGAGCGCAACTTCACGGGGCTGTGGCTGCTCGGCTCGGAGGGGATCGTCAACCTCCCCGTCGACAGCATCGAGGAGGCCCGGAGCGCCACCGACGACGCCCGCGACGCCTTCGCCCGCGAGGTCGCCGACAAGGGCGGGGACGTCTCCCGCATCTACGACCCTGCGCTCCGGGCGCTCGACGTCCTCGACGGCCTGCGGGCCAACGTGGACGGCTACCAGGGCACCCGGACGGTCACGGAGTTCAACCAGGTGGCCGAGGACTCGTTCATGGGCTACTCCGAGCTGATCTCCGACCTGTCCGACCAGAACAGCGTGCTCAGCAGCGAGGTCCAGGACGACGACCTGCGGCGGGGCGTCCAGCTCATCGACATGTCGTCCCGTGAGATCGACGTCATCGCCCGCATGGTGCGCCTCGGCCTGCTGGGCGAGGTCACCGGCGACGGCCGCATCGCCAGCCCCGACGAGATCGCGGCCTTCGCCGACATCGTCAACCAGGGCCACACCAACCACTACCGGATCCTCGACCTGGCGGCCGGCCGCTACGGCCCCGCCGGCGAGAAGCTGCGGGTCGAGAGCGACGCCACCGGGCTGCTCCCGATGGGGCCGGAGATCCTCGCCACCGGCGAGGTCGACATCCCCCGCCTGCTCGACGCCGTCTCGATCGGCGACGACGAGAGCTACTACGGCTTCCTCCACGACGTGTCGAGCCAGGTCCAGGTCCGGGCCGACGAGCTGAACGGCGCCGCCCGGGCCCGGAGCCGCTGGTACATCGTGGCCGCCGCCCTGGTCGTGGCCGCGGCCGTGGGAGCCATCGTGGCCGTGTCGCGGTCGATCGTCCGGCCGCTGCGGCAGCTCACCAAGCAGTCCATGGCGATGGCGAGGAGCCACCTGCCCAACGCGGTCAAGCGGGTGCTCGACACACCGGTGGGCCAGGACGTCACCGTGCCCCGGGTGGAGCCGGTGAAGGTCGACTCGCGGGACGAGGTGGCCGACGTGGCGGCCACCTTGAACCGTGTGCAGTCGGCGGCCGTCCAGCTCGCGGTCGACCAGGCCCTGCTGCGGCGGAACGTGGCGGACGCGTTCGTCAACCTCGCCCGCCGCAACCAGAACCTGCTCAGCCGCCAGCTCGACTTCATCACCGAGCTGGAGCGCGAGGAGACCCGGACCGAGACGCTGGAGTCGCTGTTCCGCCTCGACCACCACGCCACCCGCATGCGCCGCAACGCCGAGTCGCTGCTGGTGCTGGCCGGTGAGAGGGCGTCGCGCCAGTGGAGCGGCCCCGTCCGGATCACCGACGTCATCCGGGCCGCGCTCGGCGAGGTGGAGGACTACCGGCGGGTGGCCATCCACGACGTCGAGCCGGCGACCGTGCTGGGCTCGGTCGCGGCCGACCTGGCCCACCTGCTGGCGGAGCTCATCGAGAACGCCCTGCGGTTCTCGCCGCCCGACCGGCTGGTGGAGGTCACCGGCCAGGCCCGGGACGACCACTTCCTGGTGCTGATCTCCGACGACGGCATGGGCATGAGCCGCGACGATCTCAACGCCGCGAACCGGCGCCTCAGCCGGGCCGAGGGGCTCTCGGTGGCGTCGTCGCGCTTCCTCGGCCACCACGTGGCCGGGAACCTGGCGGCCCGCCACGGGATCTCCGTCCGGCTCCACCAGCTCGCCTACTCGGGCATCACCGCCGCCGTCGCGCTGCCGTCCTCGGTGTTCGTGGCCGGAGCGGCCGGCCTCGGTGGCCAGGCGGGGGTCGGGGCCGGCTGGTCGGGCCCGGCGCCGTCGAGGCCGGCCGGGACGCCACCCGTGCCGGCGGGTGCGCGCCCGGCGCTGCCCCGCCGGCCCGTGGCGGCGCAGGCACGCCCGCCGCACCCGGCGCCGCCCGGCCCGCCTGCCGGGGGCCCGCCTGCCGGGGCGCCGACCCCCGATGCCCTGCCCGCCGCGCCGCGCGTGCTCATGGGGACGCCTGTCGCCCCCACCTCGGCCGCCCGCCCGCCGGAGCCCGCCACCACGTCGCCCCCACGCCCGACGCAGGACGCCACCAGCGTGGCCGCGGCGCCGCGGCACGCCGCTCCGCCGGCGGCCCCGGTCGGCGTCGGCCCGGCGCCGACCACCGTGGACCTGTCGATGTCGGCGCCGCCGCCGGTCGCCCCGGCCCCACCGCGGAAGCACACCCCCGACGACGTCTACCGGTTGCTCAGCATCTACGCCGCGGGCGTCGACCGCGGCCGGAGCACCGTCGAGAGCGAGCACAGCGGCAGCGAGTAGCGGCCGTGCCTGCCTCGTCCCGTCAGGCCTCGATCCGCTCGGGGAGCCCGAAGGCGGGGAACAGCTCGGGGTAGAGGAAGTTGTGGTGGCCCACGATGCGTCCACCCGCCACCTCGATCACCTGGATGGCCCACGGCTCCCACAGGCCCTCGCCGGTCTTGTGGTAGTTCCCGAACCCGGCCGTGCCGTTGGCCGCCACCGGCAGCAGGCGGCCGTCCTTGCACACGATGCCCTCGCCGAGGAACCAGCCGGCCAGGTTGTCGGGCCCGACGAGCCACAGGTCGAAGGGCGGCATCGAGAGCACGATGTCGTCGCGCAGCAGCCCGACCAGGTCGGGGATGTCATAGCGCTCGAAGGCGTCGACGTAGCGGGCGAGGAGCTTCTCGTGCTCGGGGTCGACCACGGCGTCGAGCGGTTCGCCCTGGTGGGCGGCGAGCGTGGCCCGGGCCCGCTGGAGCGCGCTGTTCACCGAGGCGACGCTGCTGCCGAGCAGCTCGGCCACCTCGGCGGCCTGCCACCGCAGGACCTCGCACAGGATCAGCACCGCCCGCTGCCGGGCGGGCAGGTGCTGGAGGGCGGCCACGAACGCCAGCCGGATCGACTCGCGGGCGGCGGCCACGTCGGCCGGGTCGCCGGACAGGTCGATCACCTTCTCGTCGGGCACGGGCTGCACGAACGCGTGCTCCGGGTGGGGCTCGCCGAGCCGGGCCTCGGCCACCACGCTCGACGGGCCCATCTCCATGGGCCGGGCCCGGCGCTGGGGGCTGCGGACCATGTCGACGCAGACGTTGTTGGCGATGCGGTACAGCCACGAGCGGAGCGACGACCGTCCCTCGAACCCGTCGATCGACCGCCAGGCCCGCACCATGGTCTCCTGCACGGCGTCCTCGGCCTCCGCCCCGGCCCCCAGCATCCGGTAGCAGAAGCCGGTGAGCTCCCGGCGGTGGGACTCGAGGACCCGGTCGAGGTCGGCCCCGGGGAGCGGCCCTCGATCGCCGTCGGCCACGAAGCGAGACATCACGGGGGATGCTAGCGGGGCGGCGACGATGCCCCGCCACCGCCCGGCGCCCTTGACAAGAAATCTTGTCAGAAGCACGATGGGGCGAGAGCATGGGAGAGGCGTGGGCGCCGTTCTTCGACCACCTGCGCCTCTACCTCGCGCACTTCCCCGGCCAGCGGGCCGCGTCGTACCACGTCGACCTCACGCTGCCCGGCGCCGCCGACGCCGTGTGGGCGGCCATGAGCGACCTGGTCGGCGGCATGGTCGTGGGGACCGTGACCGACGTCCGCGGCCTCACCGGCCGGGTCGAGGCGAGCGGGGGCCGCCGGATGCTGCTGCGCCTCACCGACCCGCTCCCGAGGATGCTCGCCCTCGGGGCCGTCCCGCTGCCGGATGGCTCGGCCCTCGCCCAGGTCGCGGGCTATCTGTTCGCCCAGGGCGCCCGAAATGCCGTCGACCGTGAGCGCCGGGGATGGAAGGCTTGGCTCGAGAGCCTGGCCATCCCCGCAGTCTGAAGCAGCGCGGTCTGAGTCAGCGCGGTCAGCGGTCCCGCCGGCCCCTACCTCCCCGGCCCCGCGACCGATGAATCGCAGCCCCGGCCGACGTCCAAGCGGGTGGATCCGCGGTCCGTCTCACCCCGAAGGAGCACGTGCGTGACACCACGATCGACACCGGCCGCCGGCGGCAGCCTCGCGATCGAGACCCAGGGGCTCGTCAAGGTCTTCGGCGACACCCGGGCCGTCGACGGCATCGACCTCACGGTGCCGACCGGCACCGTGTTCGGCGTGCTCGGCCCGAACGGCGCCGGCAAGACCACCACCATCCGCATGCTGGCCACCCTCCTGCGCCCGGACGGCGGGTGGGCCCGCGTGCTCGGCCACGACGTCGTCACCGAGGGCGACGCCGTCAGGGCCGGCGTGAGCCTCACCGGGCAGTTCGCCTCGGTCGACGAGGAGCTCACGGGCCACGAGAACCTGGTGCTCATCGCCCGCCTGCTCGGCCTGCCCAAGCCCGAAGCCCGCGAGCGGGCGCGCGAGCTGCTCGACGCCTTCGGCCTCGGCGACGCCGCCGAGCGCCTCGTGCGCGAGTACTCCGGTGGCATGCGCCGGCGGCTCGACATCGCCGCCAGCATCGTCGTCACCCCCGAGCTGCTGTTCCTGGACGAGCCGACGACCGGGCTCGACCCCCGCAGCCGCAACCAGGTCTGGGAGATCGTCCGTGTGCTGGTGGCGGAGGGGACGACCGTGCTGCTCACCACCCAGTACCTCGACGAGGCCGACCAGCTCGCCGATCGCATCGCCATCATCGACCACGGCCGGGTCATCGCCGAGGGCAGCAGCAGCGAGCTGAAGGCCAAGGTCGGCTCCGCCAGCCTGCACGTGCGGGTCGAGGACCCCGGCCGGCGGGCCGAGGCCGTGCGCGTCGTGTCCGGCGCGCTGGGCACCCAGGCCCAGCTCGAGGCCGATCCCGCGGCCCTGTCGGCCCGGACGACCGACCCGGCACGGGTGCCGACCGCGCTGGCCGAGCTGTCGCTCGCCGGCATCGACATCGCCGAGTTCGCCCTCGGCCACCCCAGCCTCGACGAGGTGTTCCTCTCGCTCACCGGCCACCCGGCCGACGGCCCCCGATCGACGGAGGATGCGGCATGACCGCGACCGAGACCGAGCTCGTGCTCACCGAGGCGACACTGCGCGCCGCCGTGTCGAGCCGGGCCCGCCCGGCCCGCCCCACCCCGCTGGCCGCGTCGCTCGCCTTCGGCTGGCGTGCCGCGCTCAAGATCAAGCACGTCCCCATGCAGCTCTTCGACGTGACCATGTTCCCGATCATGTTCGTGCTGCTGTTCACGTACCTGTTCGGCGGCGCGCTGGCGGGGTCGCCCAGCGCCTACCTCCAGGAGCTGCTGCCCGGCATCCTCGTGATGACCGTCACGATGATCACGATGTACACCGGCATGGCGCTCAACACCGACATCGACAAGGGCATCTTCGACCGCTTCCGGTCGCTGCCCATCTGGCGGCCCGCGGTGCTCGTCGGCATGCTGCTGGCCGACGCGGTCCGCTACACGATGGCGGCCCTGGTGGTGATCGTGCTGGGCGTCGTCCTCGGTTTCCGGCCCGACGGGGGCCCGGTGGGCGTGGTGCTGGCGGTGGCCCTGCTGCTGCTGTTCTCGTTCGCGCTGTCGTGGGTGTGGACCACGATCGGCCTGCGGATGCAGACACCCGAGTCGGTGATGCAGATGAGCATGACCGTGCTGTTCCCGCTGACGTTCGCCAGCAACGTGTTCGTCGATCCCGACACCATGCCGGGCTGGGTGCAGGCGTTCGTGAAGGTCAACCCCATCAGCCACCTGACCACGGCGTCCCGCGGCCTGATGCACGGCGACGTCGACTACGGCGCCATCGGCTGGGTGCTGTTGTGGTCGGGCGTGCTGGTGGCGATCTTCGCCCCGTTGACGATGCGGCTCTACGCCGCCGAGCGGTAGCCGGCGCGGTGGCCGGTCCGGCCATCGCCCGGCGGGCGCCGGGGGGTCACGACGGCGCGGTCGCGAGCGGCAGGGTCAGCGGCAGGGTCAGGACGGCGACGACCCGGCCATGACGCGGGCCTTCATCGTCTCGAACTCCTCGGCGGTGATCGTCCCGTTGTCGCGCAGCTGGGCCAGGCGAGCCAGGTCGTCGACCTGGCTCCCGCCCGACGCCGCCGTCTCGCGGACGTAGCTGTCGAACTCTGCCCGGGAGCGTGACGCCTGGGCGGCCGACCGCCTCGCCATGCCCTCGCCCCGGACGATGAGGTAGACGAGCGAGCCGACCAGCGGGAAGACGATCAGGGCGAGCACCCAGATCGCCTTGGCCCAGCCGGACAGCTCGTGGTCGCGGAACAGGTCGCTCACGATGGCGATGAAGACCCAGATGAACATGATCAGGAAGAACACCCAGATCGTCGTCCAGATCAGATCGCTGAGGTCGACTTCGGCAATGACCATGCTGGCCTCCCGTGACGTGGTGCTCGCCGTGTGGCTCACGCCCAGCAGACCCCCGCGCCCGGGGTGGAAGCGTCACCCCGGAGGGGTGACCCGTCCGCTCAGGTCGTCAGCACGGCGAGCTCCTCGCGGGCGGCGAGGAGGGTGGGATGATCGCCGGGCACGGCCGGCTCCAGCAGGCCGATCGCCCGGTGCAGGGCGGCGCCGGCCGCCTCGTGGCGCCCCCGCGCCCGTTCGAGCACCGCCAGGTTGACCAGCGTGGTGCCGAGGTCGGGATGGTCGTCCCCGAGGGCGCGGCCCCGGATCTCCAGGCTGCGCGCGTACCCGGCGGCCGCCTCCCCGAGCCGGCCGCCCTCGTGGTGGACGGCGGCGAGGTTGTGGAGGGTGACCGCGACCTCGTGGTGGTCGGGCCCCAGCACCTGCTCGAACACGGCGAGGGCCTGCCGCAGGAGCAGCTCGGCCTCGGCGGGACGGCGGAGGGCATGGACGATGGGCGCGAGGGCCGCCCGGTCGGCGGCCACGGCCGGGTGCCCGTCGCCGAGCGCCGCCAGGCGGATGGCCAGGCCGCGCCGGCCGAGCACGGCGGCGGCCCTGTGGTCGCCCCGGGCGTACGCGGTGGCGGCCAGGTTGCGCCAGACGCCGGCGACGTCGGCGTGGTCCGGCCCGAGATGCGACTCGAGCGCGGCCAGCGACCGCCGATGGAGCGCCTCGGCCTCGTCGAGGCGGGCCAGGTGCCTGCAGCACACGGCGAGCTCGTTGCGGAGGCAGGCCACCATGACGCTGCCGTCGCCGGCGACGGCGGTCGCCTCGGCGATCGCCGTGGCGAGGCGGTCGTGCGCGTCGCTGTAGCGGCCCTCGACCCGGGCCTGGGAGGCGAGCGCCGCCAGGACCTCGACCCTGACGAGCGGCTCGTCCAGCGCAGCGACCGCCTGCCGGGCCCGGTCCAGCGCGGCTCGGGCGGCCGCATGGTCGGCGAGCGCCTGGTGGCTGCGGGCCACCACCACGAGGGCGGCCACGATGGCAACCGCGTCACCCGCGACGACCGCGTCCTCCACGACCACCTGGCCGTCGCCGCCCGCCCCCGGCCCGAACGCCGCCAGGACGGCGGTGGCCTGGGCGAGCGCCGGCAGGGCATCGCCGGCCCGCAGCCGGGTCACGGCCTGTTCGAGCACCGAACCGAACCGGGTCGGCACGGTCGCGCCAGGCGCGACGCGGCCGACCCGGTTCGGGCGCGGGGCCGCCTCCGGTTCCGGCGAGCCGTCCCGGGCGGTACCACGGGGAACAGGCACCGCCCGGCGCTCGCCGCGCCTCACCGCCGGTAGGCGAGCCACCGGCCGGGCTCGTGCTCCGCCAGCGCCGTCGCGTGGAACGCGTGCAGCGCCTCGCGGAACGCGGCCAGCCACTCCTCGAAGGGAGCGACGAAGTTGTGGCCCTCCGGCCCGGTCTCCAGGGTGATGATCTCCTGCTTGCGACCGAAGCGGCCCCGGGAGATGCCGGTGATGGCGGCGAGGGGGATGTCGGCGTCGACCTTCGCCTTCATCAGCAGCGCGCCGACCAGGCCGCCCACCGCCATGCTGCGGGTGGCGTCGGTGTGCACGAACCGACGATCGGTGAGGTAGCACGGGCCGGGGACGAACCGGCGGCGGCTCCGCTGGTACCGCACCGCGTTCTGCTTGAGGAGCTGCTCCCCGGGCTGCAACTCGAACTTGGCCATGGATCCTCCTGCTCGCCTGGCTGCCACTACGCCGCGGACCGCCGATCGGTTCACGATCCGCGGCGATACCTCCCGAGCGGGCAGACGTGGCGGGCACACCGGCAGGCGACGGGTGTGCCATGCCGCGTCACGGTCGGGGCCCCGGCGGCACGCCTCGTACGCGATGACGCCGAGTGCTGCCCCGAGGCCATGACGACCGGCCGGAACGCGGCGCGCCGGGCCGGCCTCGGTCCTGCGTCGCCGCCGACCACCGGGCCCGACGGCGAGCGGCGGCTCGCCCGCGCCTTCGCCGCAGGCGACGTCGACGCCGTCCGGCGCGTCTATGCCCGCTACGCCGGCCCCGTCTTCACCGTCGCCATGGGCCGCCTCGCCGACCGCGCCCTCGCCGAGGAGGCCGTGCAGGAGGTGTTCCTGAAGGCGTGGCGGGCACGCGACGCCTACGACCCCGGCCGGGAGCTGAGCCCGTGGCTGTACATGATCGCCCGCCGGACGGCGGCCGACATCGCCCGCCGCGAGCGGCGGCGGCCCGCCACGACCCCGCTGGTGTCGGCCCCCGTCGCCGACGACCTCGGCCCGGAGGGCGACGCCTGGGAAGCGTGGCAGGTCCGCTGCGCGCTGCGCGACCTGCGCAGCGAGGACCGCGAGCTGATCCGCCTCGCCCACTACCTGGGGTTGACGCACACGGAGATCGCCGAGCGGACCAACCTGCCGATCGGCACGGTCAAGTCGCGCCTCCACCGGGCCCACCGCCTGCTGGCCCAGCGGCTCGCCCACCTCCGGGTGATCGCATGACCGGCCGGGATCCCGGCGACCTCGACGCCGCGGCCGAGCAGCTCGCCACGGTCGGCGACACCGGTGGCGACCCGGCCGGCGGGCGCCTGGGGACGGTGCGACGCATGCTCGCCGACGAGGACATGTGGGCCAACCCGCCGCCGGAGCTGGCCGAGGACGTCATCTCCTGGGTGGGGGCGCCGGCCCCGGCGGCACCCCGCCGGGGCGTGGGTCGTCGCCGGTGGCCCGCCCTGGCCGGTGCGGGCACGCTTGCCGCCGCGATCGCCCTCGCCGCCGCGCTGCTCGCGGACAGCCGCCCGGGCGCGCGCGAGGGCGACCCGACGGAGGTGGCACTGGCCGGCACCGAGCTGGCCCCCGGCGCCGGCGCCACGGCCACCGTGCGCGAGACCCCGCTCGGCTTCGCCGTCACCCTGCGCACCGGCGGCCTGCCGCCACCGCCCCCCGACAGCTACTACCAGGCGTGGCTGAAGGGGCCCCGCGGCGCCGTCACCATCGGCACCTTCCACGCCCGCGGTGCGGAGGGCGAGCCCGTCGACCTCTGGTCCGGCGTCGACCCGGCCGACTACCCGACCCTGACCGTCACCCTGGAGCCGGAGGACGGCGACCCGGCCTCGTCGGGGCGTCTGGTGCTGTCGGGCCGCGTGGGATGAGCGCCGGCCCCCGGTCGCTGCCGGCGGGCACCGCTCAGGGGTCGAAGTCGACGTCGAGGTCGCCGCCGCCGTCGCCGGCCGTCGACCAGGTCAGCCCGGGGACGGGGGCGTAGACGCAGGTCGCGCCCGTCGTGACCGACGAGCGCAGCAGCTGGCCGATCGCCCCGTCCGCGGCGTCGATCTCGTCGATCGCCCGCCGCAGGGCCTTGCGTACCGCCGTCCGGGCGCGTTCCCCGTCGTGGGTGAAGGTGCGAGAGCGGCCGCCGAGCCCGGTCGCCGCGTCGAGCGCCTCGACGAGGGCGTCGATCTCGGCCCGTAGCCGCTCGGCCCGCGCCAGGTCGTTGTTCGCCTCGGCCTCGGCGAGGTCCTCGACCAGGTCGCGGCTGCGCGCCGCGTAGGCGGCGCGGGCCTCGTCGTCGAGCACGTCCTGCCGGGAGCGCGCGCCCGCCACGGCCCCGTGGCTGGCGAGGCTCAGCGCGGAGACCAGGCGACCCGGCTGGACGACGAGCTGCGCCAGGTAGCCCATGCCGACGAGGTCGCGGACGAAGACCCGGTGCTCGTCGACCTCGACGAGCCACCCCCGGCCCTCCCGGCGGATGACCCCCCGCCGCGCGGCGCGAGCGCTGGGCGGCCGCCCCGGCCGGCGGCCGCCGGGACCGTCGCCGCCGGTGGGCCCGGTCAGTGCCGCGCGCCGGGCTCGCCAGGCGGCGGCGCGCCCGGTGAGCCTCATCGCGTCGGCCTCGCCCACGGCCTCGTCCAGCAGGCCGGCGGCACGCTCGCGGTCGCCGTCCCGGCCCCGCCGGTCGAGCGCCGCGGCGAGCTCGGCGGTGGCGATCGCCACCAGCGGCCGGTTGCCGAG
>DASSGC010000333.1:0-6626 GCA_035693765.1 Acidimicrobiales bacterium | reverse complement strand
TTCGCCTCGGCGACGCACTCGTCGATGCTCCACGACGGCATGACCGGCATCGGCAGGAAGCGGTACTCGGACCACTCCTGCAGCTCGGCCATCGAGTCGTTGTAGATCTCGACGCAGAGGCGGCGGAGCTCGGGGTCGTCGGTGGCCTTGGCCAGGTTCTGCCCGCCGATGCCGACGGCGTTCGGGTAGATGACCTGGGCGTAGATGCCGCTCTCGTCCATCACCCTGAGCCGCTGCTCCGGGTCGTACGCCCCCTGGTGGACGCGCTCGATGCCCCAGACCTTCGTCTCCTCGAACGGGAACTTCTGGCCGTCCCGGTCGATCACGCCGCCGGCGCGGGCCGGGCCGAGCGGCACGCCCTCGATGGTCCACCAGGGTGCGCCGTCGACCTCGGTCACGCGGGGGACGCGGTCCTCGAAGCCCTTGGGCGCCCGCGAGGTGAAGAGATCATGGCGCTCCGTCATGTGCGTGTCGGCATCGATCACACGCACCTCGTCGGCGAGCTTCACCACGTCGGTTGCCTCCCCCGCCGCTCCCGCGACGTATCTACGGTCGTCTCCATTGCAGCACGGCGCCCATAAGTTAGCAAACGCTCGCTCCCACTCGCGGGCAGGTCACTCGACGAGCTCGTAGATCGTGACCACGGGGGGCGGATCGAGCTGCATGGCGTCGCTCATCTGCATCTGCCCCGACGCCGAGCGGGCGCGGAGCTCGGCCATGGGCGCCGCGAGGTCGTCCGCCTCGATCTCGTAGATCGCCACGTAGGCGTGGCTCGGGCCGCCCGACCCGCCGGCGGGCCCGCCGTGCACCTTGTAGCGGCGGGCACCGACGAAGCCCGGGACGGCGCACACCTCGGCGAGGTGCGTGCCGCCGTACCACTCGTTGTACTCGTCCTCCCGGCTCGGATCGCTGGGCTGGGACTGGACGACCATGATGCCCTTGGGCACGGGAACCTCCTGGTGGTGAGCTGTCGCCGCGGCGACGTGAACGGATGGCGCGGCCTACGCCAGGACGACCTGCTCCCGGGCGGCGACGAACCACGACCGGCGCACGAGGCCGTCGTCACCGTCTGCGGGCACGTTCTCGCGGAACCACGCGATGCGGTCCCGCAGGCCCTCGACGTCGTCGAACCAGACCTCGTTCAGCGCGTCGTAGGCCCAGTCGTCGCCGGCCGGCCGCGGGCGGGGGTGGTCCTGCACGTAGGCGAGTCCCCGGGCGCCCTCGGGGATGACCGTGGCCGGCGCACCGCCGGGCCCGCCGACCCGGCCGGCATGGTGCCGCCACCGCTCGGAGAACTCGGCGGCGCTCAGGCCGGCCGCCCGCAGGGCGATGGCCATGTGCTTCAGCTTGTCCCCGCCGTCCCGCCACCGCTGCCCGAGCCAGCCGGCACCGCGCAGGACGCACTCGTCGGCGACGATCACCGGGCTGGCCCCGGCGGCGGCGACCGCCGCGAGCGCGGCCAGCGACGATCGCCCCTCGGCCGTGTGGAGCCACGACTCGAACCGGGCGAGGTGGCCGGCGTCGGCGAACCACTCGAAGCCGATGCCGTCGTGCTTCGCGCCGGGACCGGTGAGCTCCGCCAGCGTGGTGCACACGGCGACGCGCGCCGGGCGGACGCCCGCCGGCGCCTGCGCGACGGCGGCGACCGCGGCCGGCCAGGCGGCCGCGAACGCCCCGGGGGCCACGTCGCGCCGCCTCGTGGCGAAGCGGATGCGCTTGATCACCCGCCGGTCCCTGCGGTGGCGGCGCGCCGCAGCTCGGCGACGTGCTCGCGCCAGGCGGCGACCGCGGTCTCCTTGATCGGGCCGTACCCCTTGACCGCCAGTGCGGACCCGGCGATGCGCACCAGCGCGTCGTAGGGCAGGGCCGGCCCCGCCCGCAGGCTCTCGTCCAGCAGCCGCTCGTACTCCTCGATGACGGCCCGCTCCATGCGCCGGTCCGGGTCCCGGCCGAACACGTCGAACGGCGTCCCCCGCAGCCGCTTCATGCGGGCGAGGGCCGCGAACGCGAGCTCGTAGGGCCGGCCCATCGGCAGCTTCCGCTTCAGCCCCAGGCGGCGGAGGACGGGCGGGTGGAGGTGGTACGTGACCGAGTACGGCCCGTCGATCCCGAGGTCGCCGGCGACGCGGTCGTAGTCGACCCGGCGGTGGAGGCGGGCGACCTCGTACTCGTCCTTGTAGGTCAGGAGCTTGAACCACGACTCGGCGACCGCCCGGGTCAGGGCCCAGCCCTGGGCGGCGTCGTCGACCGCCGCCGCCCGCTCCACCAGGTCGAGGAACCGCTCGGCCCGCGCCGCGTCCTGGTAGTCGACGGCCTGCGCGGCACGCCGGGCGAGCAGGTCGTGGAGCTCTCCGGGCAGGCGCCGCCGCTCGACCAGCCGCGCCGCCGTCGCCCGGGCGCCGGCCGACGGGTCGAAGATGCTCCCCGCTCCCCCGTCGGCGTCGCGCTCGGCCGCAGCGAGGCGGGCCGCCACCGCGGCGGGGTCGTGCACCGCCCAGCGCCCCCACTCGAAGGCGGCGCGGTTGTCGGCTGCGGACCCGCCCTGCCGCTGCAGGGCCCGCTCGACGTCGGCGAGCGAGAGCGGCAGGCCGCCGAGCTGGAAGGCGGCGCCGAGCAGCACGACGTTGGCCAGGAGGTGGTTGGCGAACACGCCCTCCGCGATGCGCTTCGACTCGACGAACGCGACGCGCCCCGCGCCGACCCGGTCCGCGATCGCCCGTTCGAGGGTCGCGAGGTCGGGCGCCGCCAGGTCGCTCTGCAGCATGGCGGCGGTGGGGGTGAGGTCGCGGGCGACGACGGCGATCGTGTGGCCGGGGTCGACCTTGGCGAGGTGGTGCGCGCCGGCCGCCTGCAGGATGTCCCCCGACAGGTAGAGGCCGGCGCCGCCGGTGCTCACCGTGGCGGAGCCGAGGTCGCTCCGGTGACGGGCGAGGTGGAGGTGCGACACGACCGCCCCCGCCTTCTGGGACAGGCCGGTCTGGTCCATCCCACCGATGACGAAGCCCGCCGCCTCGGCGGCGGCCGCGAGGATGCGGTTGGCGGTGACGACTCCCGTGCCGCCGATCCCCGTGAAGTAGATGCCGTACCGCCCGTCGATCGGCCGGGTGGCGGGGGCCGGCAACGAGCCCGGCGGCGGCGATGGCCGGGCGGTGGCCCCCGCCGCCGCGCCCGCCGCCGGCGCCCTGCGCCGCCCGCGACGCCGGGGGGTGACCGTCACGAACGAGGGGCAGTCGCCGTCGAGGCACGTGTAGTCGCGGTTGCAGGACAGGTCGTGGATCCGCCGCCTCTCGCCGAGCTCCGTCTCGTGGGGCAGCACGGAGAGGCAGTTGCTCTTGGTGCTGCAGTCGCCGCACCCCTCGCACACCGCCTCGTTGATGACGACCCGGCGCGGCGGCTCGTCGAGCAGGCCCCGCTTGCGCAACCGGCGGGCCTCGGCCGCGCACCGCTGGTCGTAGATGATCACCGTGACGCCGGGGACGCTCTCCAGCGCCTCCTGCACCGCGGGGAGCCGGTCCCGCCCCAGCACCTCGACGTTGGCGGCCCACCGCGCCCGGCGGCCGTAGTGCCTCGGGTCCTCGGCGCAGACGACGATCCGCCGCACGCCCTCGGCCTCCAGCGCCCGGGTCATCGCGGGGACGTCCATCAGCCCGGTGACGTCCTGCCCACCGGTCATGGCCACGGCGGTGTTGTAGAGGATCTTGAAGGTGACGTTGACGCCGGCCGCGACGCTGGCCCGGATGGCGAGCGTGCCGGAGTGGCTGAGGGTCCCGTCGCCGAGGTTCTGGATGAGGTGCGGTGTGGCCACGAACGGGGACAGCCCGATCCACGGGACGCCCTCGGCGCCCATCGGCGTGGGCGGGATGCTCGTCATGCCCCGGTGGCGTGCCTCGAAGTACATGATCCCGTGGCAGCCCACCCCGCCGCCGACCAGCGCGCCGTCGGGGAAGGTGGTCGACCGGTTGTGCGGGCAGCCGCTGCAGAAGCCCGGCGGCCGGGGCGGGAGCTGGAGCAGGGGCAGACGGGCCCGCGGCGGCGCGGCCTCCCGCCGGGGGGCGAGGGCGGGAAGCGCCCGGGTGAGGATCGTCGCCACGCTGGCGGGGTCGAGCTCGCCGACCGACGGTGCCAGCGCCTGCCCGGCCCGGTCGCGCTTGCCGAGGACCGGCACCCGGCTCCCGGCCTCGTGCAGGATGCTCCGGAGCTGCGTCTCGACGAACGGGCGCTTCTCCTCGACGACGACCAGCTCGTCGACGGTCGCCGCGAACTCGACGACGGTCTCCGGCACCAGGGGGTACGTCATCGCCAGCTTGAGCACCCGCACACCGGCGGCGGCGAGCTCGGCGACCGGCAGGCCGAGGTCGGCGAAGGCCTGGATCACGTCGAAGTAGGTCTTGCCCGCGCAGACGACGCCGAGGCGGGCGCCGGGCGGGGCGCCGACGACACGGTCGAGGCCGTTGTGCCGCACGTAGGCCTGGGCGGCGCGCAGGCGGTGCTCGACGACCAGCGCCTCCTGGCCGGGCACCGTGTGCGGCCCGACCGCGGCGAGCGGCTCGTGGCGCCAGGGACGGCCGTCGATCACGACGTCGCCGGGGTCGCTCGGCGCATGGCGGCCCGGGTCGAGGTCGACGGTGCCGAGGCCGTCGGCGACGGCGGTGACGATCTTCAGCCCGACCCACGACCCGGCGTACCGCGACAGCCGGAACGCGTGGACGCCGAGGTCGAGGACGTCCTGCTGGTCGCCCGGGTAGAGCACCGGCACGCAGGCGTCCTCGAACGTGTGCTGGCTGTCGCAGGTCAGCGTCGACGACTTCGCCGTCGGGTCGTCGCCGCAGAACATGACGACGCCGCCGTTCGGGCCGGCCCCCATGGCGTTGGCGTGCTTGAGGGCGTCGCCGGCACGGTCGAGCCCGGGGGTCTTCCCGTACCAGGCGCCGGCCACGCCGTCGACGTCGCGGTAGTCGAGCACCGCACCCATCTGGCTGCCCCACACGGTGGCCACCGCCAGCTCCTCGTTGAGGCCCGGGCGATGCAGGACGCGGTGGGCGGCGAGTTCGTCGCCCCTGCGCTCCACGGCCAGGTCGAACCCGGCGAGGGGTGAGCCGGGGTACCCGGAGACCATCGTCGCCGTCGCCAGGCCGTCGCGCTCGTCGAGCTGCCGGCGCAGGACGAGCAGCCGCACCAGGGTGTCGACCCCGGACAGGATCGTCCCCGTCCGGGCCCGCTGCCCCACGTCGGTCACGGGTAGACCTGGGGGTTCACGAACGCGACCGCGCCGTCCTTGATGACGGCCCGCCGCCGCCCGGATCGCTGCAGCACCGTGACGTCGGCGGTCGGGTCGCCGTCGACGACGACGAGGTCGGCGAGCAGGCCCGCCCGGACCTCGCCGGCCGCGACGCCGGCGGCCGGGCCCAGGTTCCGGGTGGCGGTGTGGATCGCCTCGACCGGCGACATGCCCACGAGCTCGACGTAGCGCTGCAGCTCGGCGGCGTAGGTGCCGTGGCGCGTCCACTGGTGGCCGAAGTCGCCGCCGGCGATGATCCGGATCCCGAACGCCTGCAGCCTGCGCAGCCCGTCGACCTGGGCCACGAGCTCGTCCTCGTAGCCCGACGCGGCGATCCGCTCCGGCGTCATGCCCCAGGGCTCGGCGTCCCCGTTCACCATGGCGTACAGGTAGTGCAGGCCGGGGCACACCCACACGTCGTCGCGCCGGGCCTCCAGGGCCCGCAGCGCCTCGTCGTCGAGGAAGCATGCGTGGTGGATGATCCGGACGCCGGTGCGGGCGGCCATGGCCACGCTCGCCGAGCCCCGGGCATGGGCGGTGAGGAACGCCCCGTGCCGGTCGGCCTCGTCGACGGCGGCGGCCAGCATCTCGTCGTCCATGTACAGGTCGTCCGACGGGTGGTCGGGGACGATGCCGTCGCCGGAGACGAACAGCTTGAGGGCCTGCACCCCCATGTCGCACTGGCGGGCCACGATCTCGCGCAGCCCCTTGGCGTCGGCGGCGACGTCCATCATCCCGCCGTCGGCCCCGAGGCCGCCGACCGCGGCGATCATCGGGCCGCTGGGGACGATGCGCGGGCCCGGGATCAGGCCCGCGTCGATCGCCTCCCGGGCGAGGAGGTCGTCGAGCGGTTGGGTCGCACCCGCGCCGACGATCAGGGTGTAGCCGCTCTCGAGGAACGTCCTCGTGACGGCGGCGACGTCGAACAGGTGCCTGCCCTCCGGCGCCCGGGCCACGGCGGCGTGGTCGAACACGAAGTCGAGGGGCCAGCTGATGTGGGTGTGCGCGTCGCCGAGCCCCGGGAGCACGGTCGCGCCCTGCACGTCGATGATGCGCACGGCCGCCTCGTCGACGTCGAGGCGGCCCGCCGACACCTCGGCGATGCGGTTCCCGGCGATCAGGACGTCGCCGTCGGACGGCGTCTCGGCGGGGTCGCCGGAGCAGGTGAGAACGCGTGCGTTCCTGAGGAGCGTCCGGTCGGCCATCTTCCGCAACCACCCATGCACAGCCAAGAATGAGCGAGCACTTACTCCAAACCACTGTACCCTGAGGTCGCCCGCGCGCGCAGATCCGCACGCGCAGATCCGCACGCGCAGATCCCCACGCGCGGCGGCAGGGAGGCTGGGGT
>DASSGC010000332.1:0-3687 GCA_035693765.1 Acidimicrobiales bacterium | reverse complement strand
GCCGTCGACCGCCGGGCGCAGCTCACCGTCAGGGAACCGCTCCACCTGCGATGACGCCAGCCCGGATCCGGCCCCGGTGGCGACCGCATCTGCCAGGGCCCTGCTGGCCGTGGCGGCCACGACCCGAAGGGCCCCGGACATGTTCCGTTCAGGCACCGTTGGCCGCGCAGTCCGCGCTCGCCGGCGGGCCTGGCCTCGACGACCGCCTCGCCGGACATGCACACGACGTCTTCGTCAGTTGGTCTGCGATGTCGCTGACCTCCTCGTCGGGGACGGCAACAGCACTCACACTGTCGTCACCGTGCGGCCCTTGGTAAGGCCGATGGTCCCCTCGCGGCATGTGGCAACCACGCAGCTTCGTGGTCCTGCTGGCGCAGAGCGTGGTCTCGCCACCGGACAGCTCGCGGGTGACCGGCCGGTCGCGCGGCACGGAGACCGTCAGGATCCGAACGTCTCCAAGTAGGCGATGACCGCGGCGACGCGGCGATCGAAGCGCTGCTGGTCGGTTACGCCGAGCTTGCGGAAGATGCTCGTGGCGTGGCTCTCCACCGCCTTGACGGAGACCGACAGCTTTTCGGCGATGACACGGTTGCGGTAGCCCTTCGCCATCTCGGCCAGCACGTCGAGCTCCCGGAGGGTGAGTTCGTCGAGCCGCGAACCGCCGCGCCGCCCGATCAGGGCATCGACGACGGAGGAATCAAGAGTGACCTGCCCGCCCCGCGCCTGGGCAATGGCTCTGACGAGGACGTCGAGGTCGCTGATGCGGTCGTCGAGCAGGAAGGCCATGCCACCTGCGCCCTGCCGCAACAGCTCGAGGGCGAAATGATCGCCTTCAAGCGCGACGACCACGATGCCGACCCCGGGGTGCTCGGCCCGCAACAGTTGGGCTGCATTGAGGGTGTCGTCGGTCGCGGCGCGTCCCGCCCGGATCCCCACGACGACGACGTCGGGCTGGTCACGACCGGCTGCTTCGAGGGCCGCCGCGTGGCTGTCGACTCGTCCGATGACCTCGATACCCGGGACGCCGGCCAGCAGGCACGCAAGACCCTCCCGTGTGAGGAAGAAGTCGCTGGCCACAACGACCCGGGTCGTGTCCTCCGCAGGCTCGGTCACGGCCGACTCCCGTGCTTCGTGGGGTCACGGACACAAGTCGTGCCCATCATCCGTGGGGTGTGCCCTACTGATCGATCCTGGCGCACCCTATGGACCATGGGTGACGCCGATCCTACGGTCTGTGGTCTCACATCATCACCCCAGGCATGATCCTCCATATTCGGAGATGGTTCACGTGGCAACTCCTCCTACAAGGGGCGATAGCGGGCGAATTGCGCACCATTGGCCGTGCCCCGGAGTGACTCCGCCATCGACGAGCGCGGGCGGGCTCGCAGGTCCGCGCAGTCTTCGCCAACTGCTCGACGCTGTGCTGAGGGTGGGCTGCGACCTCGATCTACCGGCGACGTTGCCGCGGATCGTTCAGGCGGCCATGGATCTGGTGGATGCTCGCTATGGGGCGCTGGGAGTGCTCGACCACACACGGACACGGCTGGCCCAGTTCATCACGATGGGTCCGGACGATGAGATGTGCCGGGCGATCGGTGGTCTGCCCGAAGGTCATGGGATCTTGGGTTTGCTCATAGAGGATGCCAGGCCGTTGCGGTTGCCGGATCTGCGGACGCATCCGAGCTGCTACGGGTTTCCTCCGGATCATCCGCCGATGCGGTCGTTCCTCGGGGTGCCGGTCAGGGTGCGTGACGAGGTGTTCGGCAACCTGTATCTGACCGACAAGACGTCGGCTGAGGTGTTCACCGATGTCGATGAGGAGTTGGTGGTGGGGTTGGCGGCGGCGGCGGGGATGGCGATCGAGCACGCTCGGTTGCATGCCCGGGTGCAGGACCAGGCGCTCGTGGAGGATCGAGAGCGCATCGCCCGCGATCTGCACGAGACGATCGTGCAGCGGTTGTTCGCGACGGGTCTGTCGTTGCACGGAGCGGCGGGTCTCATCCGGGGTGACCCGGAGTCTGCCACGCGGCGGGTGAAGAACGCGGTCGATGAGCTGGACCTAACGGTCAAGCACATCCGCTCGGCCATCTTCGGGCTGGAGACGCGAGTTGGACAGGCTCGCACGGACCTGCGGAACCGCGTGCTCGATCTGGTGCTGGAGGCAGAACCGATGTTGGGGTTCGAACCGGCCGTGCTGTTCGAGGGCCCCGTGGACACGGCCACCGTGGAGCCGGTGGCCACCGACCTGCTGGCGGCCCTGCAGGAGGCGTTGACCAACGTGGCGCGCCACGCGGCCGCTCGCCGGGTCGATGTGGTCGTAGCCATCGACGGCGCCGACAACGGCACCGAGTTGGCGCTGCGTGTCAGCGACGACGGCGTCGGCGCCAGCGCGCAGGACCGGCGCCGGAGTCACGGACTCGACGACATGGCGGCCCGGGCCAGCCGCCGACAGGGCTCGTTCGCCATCGGCCCGGCGAACCCGCACGGCACTGTGGTCGAATGGCGCGCCCGGGTGAAGTAGCGCGGGTCCGACAGGAGGCGACGGCCGAGGTGGCCATGATCTCGCCGAACGCCGCCGCAGCGTCGCTGCCGCCGGGCCCAGGTGGGTTTCCCCCGTCCACCTGGGCCCGCCGTCAGGCGGCGCCCGGGACGGGCGACATCAACCGACGTCGCGCCGGCGACCGCTCGCCGTGGTGCGGCTGGCCTCTTTGGGCGCCCGGCACGGCGGCATCGGTCGATGAACGCCCAGCCTCCCGAGCCCGTGCGGGCGCTGGCGACGCGGGGGCGCGAGCCGGTGCCGCCACCCGAACCGGTTCCCCCGCCCGACCCGGTGCCACCACTCGAACCGGTGCCAGCGCCCGAACCGGTGCCGCCGCCCGAGCCGGTGCCGCCGCCCGAACCCATGCCGGTTGACGGCTCATGGGAGCACACTGATACGGGCGAGGAAGCCGGGTAGCTCGTGACGGCGGTCTGAGCGACCTTCGGCCCTCTGCTCGCCGGCCGGAGCCGCCCGTGCAGGATGGCGTCGGAGAGGTCGACAGGAGGCGACTTCATGCCCGAGCTCCCGGATGTGGAGGTCATGCGGCGCGACCTCGATGGCACGGCGCTCCACCAGGGGATCGACCGGGTCGAGCGACTCGATCCTCTGCTCCGCGCCCTGCCGCGAGCCGCTGCACACCCGGCTGCTGCTGGAGTTCGTCAACGGCTACCGGCTCGCTTACGACTGCCCGCGGAGGCTGGGGCGCATCGTCCTCGCCGCTGACGTCGAGCGGTTCGTCGCCGAGCAGAGGTTGGGGCCCGACGCCCTCGGCTCGGACCTCGACGGCCTGACACTGGCGCTGGGCACGGCCGTGCGGCGGTGAAGGCGACATTGCTGAACCAGCACGCGATCGCGGGGCTGGGAAACATCTACGGCGACGAAGTGCTGTTCCAGGTGGGGATCCACCCGCGAACCCCCGTGAACGCGCTTGATGCCGGCGTTCGCCGTTCGCTGGCTCGCCGGATCCGGCGCGTGCTCGCCACTGCAGTCGAGTGCGGCGCCGATCCCGTGGCCCTGCCGCGCTCCTGGCTCCTGCATCGAGACCCTAGCTGGCGCGCCCGATCGTACGCAGTTGCTGGTAGAGGTGCCGTTCGCCGTCGGTCGGGTGTTCGGGGACGCGCACCGTGATGTTCACATGAAGGTCGCCT
>DASSGC010000331.1:0-3393 GCA_035693765.1 Acidimicrobiales bacterium | reverse complement strand
CCGTGCGACGCATCGAGACCACGACCCGGCAGCGCGAGGCCCTCATCGCCCTCGGCACGCTGTCGGCGGGGCTTGCGCACGAGCTGAACAACCCGGCCGCCGCGGCGACCCGCGCCGTCGACGCCCTGCGCGAGACCTCCGACCGGCGCCTGGAGACCCTGGCCCGGCTGGCCGCCGGCGGCATCACGGCGACGCAGTTCACCGAGGTCGACCGGCTGCGCCGACGGATCAGCGATACGGAGTCCGGCCTCACCGGTCTCGCCCTGGCCGACCGCGAGGACGAGCTCGGCGACTGGCTGGAGGACCACGCGGTCACCGGAGGTTGGGTCCACGCGCCGGTGCTCGCCGGGGCCGGGGCCGACGTCGACTGGTGCGAGGCGCTGGCGGATGCCGTGCCCACTGCGTCGCTCGCCCCCGCGGTCGAGTGGGTGGCCGCCTCGGTGTCGATGAACGCCCTGCTCGGGGAGGTCAAGGAGGCCACCGGGCGCATCTCCACCCTCGTGGCCGCCGTGCGCTCGTACTCCCAGATGGATCGTGCGTCGCTGCAGGTCACCGACGTCGTGGACGGCATCGACAGCACGCTCGTCATGCTCGGGCACAAGCTCGGCAGCGGGGTGCGGATCGAGAAGCACTACGCCCCGGGCCTGGCGCCGATCGAGGCGATGGCCGGCGAGCTCAACCAGGTGTGGACCAACCTCGTCGACAACGCGATCGACGCGATGGCGGGCCACGGCACCCTCACCGTCTCGGTCGCCGACGACCCCGACGCGCCGGGTTGGGTCGTCGTCGAGATCACCGACACCGGGTCGGGGATGACGCCGGAGGTGGCGGCCCACGCGTTCGAGCCGTTCTACACGACCAAGGAGGTCGGCAGGGGCACCGGTCTGGGGCTGGACATCTCCCGGCGGATCGTCGTCGAACGGCACTCCGGCGAGATCACCATCGAGTCGGGCGAGGGTGGCACGCTGGTGCGGGTGCGCCTACCGCACCTGCACCACGGCGACACCTGACCCGGCACCGGCACCCACGAACCCCGTCCCCCGACCGACCACCTCGACGCAACACCTCCCCGACCACCTCGACCACGAAGGGCCCGCCATGAGCGACGACGCACCCACCGCGGCCATCGACCCGTCCGTGCCGCCGAGCGGTCCGGGCTGTGCCGACTGCGAGGCCCTCGAGCCGCCCGGCTGGTGGGTGCACCTGCGCCGGTGCGCCGCCTGCGGTCACGTCGGCTGCTGCGACACCTCACCGGCCCAGCACGCCACGGCCCACGCCGCCGCAAGCGGCCATCGCGTCGTGCAGAGCTACGAGCCGGGCGAGGACTGGTTCTGGGACTACGGCGCGCAGACCATGGCCGACGGGCCCGAGCTCGCCGCACCGACGTCCCATCCCGCCGACCAGGGCACCCCGGGCCCGCGCGGTCGCGTGCCGCTCGACTGGCGCGACCACCTCCACCCGTGACGGGCCCATCCTCCCGGCGGCGCGCGGTGGAGCCGTTCGCCGTGCCCGCCGGCCCGGTGTCCCTGTCCGTCCTCCTGCGACTGGCGGCAGCGCTCGCGGGCGACGGACCCGTCATGCCGTATGCCGCGTCGTCACCCGCGCCCGACGTCCCGTTCCACGACGCGGCCGACCTGCCCGAAGGCCTGGCCGTGGTCGTCGGCACCTCGGGCTCCACGGGCGCGCCGAAGCGCGCGATGCTCACCGCCGACGCCCTGCACGCCGGCGCCCGGGCCACCCACGACCGGCTCGGCGGCCCGGGCCAGTGGCTGCTGCCCCTGCCCGCCCACCACGTGGCAGGACTGCAGGTGCTGGTCCGGTCCCTCGAAGCCGGGACCGTGCCGGTCGTCATGGACCTCACCGACGGCTTCACGCCGGCAGTCTTCTGCGACACCGTCTCCCGCCTCGAGCCGGGGCTCAGGCGCTACACGAGCCTCGTGCCCACCCAGCTGCTGCGCGTCCTGGACCACCCGGGCGGCGCGCAGGCCCTGGGCGCGCTCGACGCCGTGCTCGTCGGCGGCGCCGGTGTCCCGCCGCCGCTGCGCGCCCGCGCCGCCGCCGCCGGGGTGCCGGTCACCGCGACCTACGGCACGAGCGAGACCGCGGGTGGCTGCGTCTACGACGGGCTCCCCCTCGACGGCACCCGGGTCGCCCTCGCCACCGACGGCCGGATCGACCTCGGCGGCGCGACCGTGGCCCACGGCTACCTCGGTGCTCCCGAGCTGACCGCGGCCGCCTTCACGACCGACACCGACGGCATCCGCTGGTTCCGCACCGACGACGTCGGCCACGTCGACGACGACGGCCGCCTCCACGTCGACGGGCGGATCGACGACCTGGTCAACACCGGTGGCCTCAAGGTCGCCCCCCGACTGGTCGAGGAGGCCATCGCCGAGCACCTGCCCGAGGTCGCCGAGGTGGTCGTCGTCGGCAGTCCCCACCCCGAGTGGGGCCAGGCCGTGAGCGCCCTGCTCGTGCTGCGACCGGACGCCGCGCCCCCCGGCCCGACCCTCGCCGACCTGCGCGCGCGGCTGCGCGGCGTGCTGCCCGCCCACGCGCTCCCGGTGCGCTCGCTGGTGGCCGCCGAGGTGCCCCTGGCCGGCCCCGGCAAGCCCGACCGCCGTGCGGTCGCGGCCCTGTTCACCGTGGGATGATGGGCGGGTGCTCCGCTACCTCCCGGCCCTGCTCAGCCTCGCGCTGACGGTCTACTGCCTGGTGGACGCCATCCAGACCGAGGACTCCGCCGTGCGCAGCCTGCCCAAGATCGCCTGGCTCGCCCTCATCCTCCTCTTCCCCCTCGTCGGGCCGGTCGCGTGGCTGATCGCCGGCCGCGCCCCGCGGCGCCCCCGCGCCATCCGGCAGCCGCCCCGCCCGCGCGGACCCGACGACGACCCCGACTTCCTCAAGGACCTCTGACCCCACCCATGGCCTCCCTGTCCCAGTGGGTCGCCGGCGCACGCCCGCGCACGCTGCCCGCCGCCGTCGCCCCCGTCGTCCTCGGCACCGCCGCCGCCCACCTCCTCGGCCGGGCCGATGCCGCCCTGGCGATCCTCGCGCTCGTCGTGGCGCTGTCGCTCCAGGTCGGTGTCAACTACGCCAACGACTACTCCGACGGCATCCGCGGCACCGACGAGGCCCGGGTCGGGCCGGTACGCCTCGTGGGCCAGCGGCTGGCCACGCCCTCGAACGTGCGACTCGCCGCGGTCCTGTCGTTCGCCGTCGCCGGGATCGTCGGCCTCGCCCTCGTCGCGCTCTCGGGCGCCTGGCTGATGCTCCCGCTCGGTGCGCTCGCCGTGGTCGCCGCCTGGCGCTACACCGGGGGCAACAACCCGTACGGCTACCGTGGGCTCGGCGAGGTCTACGTCTTCGTCTTCTTCGGGCTGATGGCGACCC
>DASSGC010000330.1:0-2526 GCA_035693765.1 Acidimicrobiales bacterium | reverse complement strand
GTGCGGGCCCTGGCCGAGGCGATCGGGGGTGACTACGTCCGCGACGCGGCGGACGCCGGCATCGTCGCCTCGCTCGACGAGCTGGCCGGCCCCGACCTCGACCCCGCGGCCGTCGACCCCCGGGTGCGCGAGTTCTACGAGCACACCACCCGGTTCTCGCTCGACATCACGCCCGTGTGGCGGCCCTGGGTGCGTCCCGGCTACCTGCTCTACCGCACCGCCCTGGCCCGGCCGCTGGGCCAGGCCAACGTGCCCATGAACCTGCGGGAGGCCCAGCGGGGCGTGGCCAGCCGCATCGACACCATCGACACCGACGGCGACGGCCGGCCCGACATCCGGGGCTGGATCCGCAGCTATGCCGCCACCGGCGCCCCGATCTATGTGGGCATCTACACGACGTACCGCCACGAGGGTCGGGGCTACGTGAGCGTGGGGTTCCCGCTCCCGCAGTCCGACTTCACCGCCACCCTGGCCCCCGTGGCCCGGGCCGACGGCGGCCTCCGCCTCACCACGCGCAGCCCGCTCCCCCACCCCGGCCACTACTTCGCCGCTGTCGACCCCGGGACCCGGGACCTCACCGCCCTCGCCGTCCCCGGCTTCGCCGAGGAGCTCGACGTGTACCCCGCTCCGGGCGGCGACGGCGGCGACGAGGTGCAGGCCGAACACGCCTTCTGGCTGTTCGGCCTGCCGTTCCTCGTGCTGCGCTACCGCATCAGGCGGAAGCGCTAGCCCGCCCTGTTCGGTAGCTCGGGCTGGCTGAGGGCCGCGCATCCGCGAAAACGCCCTTCTGGCTAGGGAAACTGCTGTTTGTCGAACACGCAGGATCCCGAGCAGAAGGGCACTTTCGTGGTGAAGCGTAACAAGCGGCGTCCGCGGTTGAGGGTGACCGGCGGCGGTCGGGGTGTGGTCAACCACGTCGGCGCTCGGCTGCTGGCCGATGTGGCCGACGAGACGGGTCTGGAAGCGGGGTTGTCGGCGGCGATGGCGCCGACCCGGCAGCGCCGTGGGGGACGGGACCGGGGCGAGGTTCTGACCGATCTGGCGGTGATGATCGCTGACGGCGGGGTGCGGATTTCGGACCTGGCGGTGCTGCGTGATCAGCCCGAGCTGTTTGGGTCGGTGGCTCCGCATGCCACCGCATGGCGAGCCCTGGACGCGGTCGATGACGCCGCCCTGGAACGCATCAAGACAGCGCGGGCCCAAGCGCGTGGGCGGGTATGGGCGGCGGCCGAGGCCGCGGGCCGCTGGGCGCGCCCGGACCGGCTGGTCATCGACATGGACGGCACCCTGGTCATCTCGCAGTCGGACAAGGAACAGGCCGCGGCGACCTACAAGAAGACCTACGGGTTCTTCCCGATCGTGTCCTACCTGGATGTCACCGGCGAAGGGCTGGCGGTGCTGTTGCGGGCGGGCAACGCCGGGTCGGGCACCGCAGCCGATCACATCACGGTCCTGGACGCTTCCCTCGCCCAGCTGCCCGTCGAGCCCGCCGAGGTCGAAGTCGTGGTCCGCACCGACTCGGCGGGGTGCTCGCATGGGCTGCTGGACGCCTGCCGGGACCGCGCTGTGCGCTTCATCGTCGGGCACCCGCTGAGCGTTGACATCGCCTCGGCGCTGGTCAGCGTGCCCGCCCGTCGCTGGCAGGCGGCGATCACAGCCGATGGCAGCGACTGGCGCGACGAAGGCGAAGTCGCCGAGATCACCGATGCGGTCAACCTCGCAGGCTGGCCCGAAGGCACCCGCATGATCGCCCGCCGCGAGAACCCCCACCCGGGCGCCCAATTGAGCTTCACCGACGCTGACGGGCACCGCTTCCAGGTCTGTGTCACCGACCTGGACGACACCGACATCGCCTACCTCGAAGCCCTCTACCGGGGCCGCGGCCGCGCCGAACGGCGCATCTGCGACCACAAAGACACCGGCCTCGCGAAGATGCCCTCCGCGTCGTTCGCCATCAACCAAGCCTGGTGCCAGCTCACCCTCATCGCGCATGACCTGCTCACCTGGAACAACCTGCTCGTCCTTGATGACGACCTCGCACGAGCCGAACCCAAACAGATCCGCTACCGGCTCATGCACACCGCCGGCACCATCGCCCACACCGGGCGCCGCACCCGACTCCGCGTCGCCGAGCACTGGCCCTGGGCCGACCAACTCATCACCGCCTTCGACAGGCTCCACCACCTCCCGCTGCGCATCTAGAACCCCCGCCACGAGCCCGCCGGCCACCAACGCCCGGGCCCGACAACCACCAGCCGGAGCCACCAGCGTCAAGCTGCCGCACCAACCTGACGCGTCCATCCACCCGTCACACACGACACACCCGCACACAACCGCAACACGCCACGCCCCGCCCAGCCACCACCAGCCCGGACCCGGCCAACTGAACAGCCTGGGCTAGCTGGGCTGCGGGCGCGGCGCGACAGCCTCGTGGAAGAACTCGCGCAAAGCGCCCCGCCGGACACAGCAGCGGAGACCGAGAGCGCGCTGGACCTGGCCCGGGCCCGTGAGAATCAGGCGGCGATC
>DASSGC010000329.1:0-4422 GCA_035693765.1 Acidimicrobiales bacterium | reverse complement strand
GACGTCGGTTGTTGGGGTTGCGGTGGTCACGGTGGCACCTCCAGGTCAGGCCGAGACCCAGAGGCCGGAGCGCCAAGGCCCCAGCAGCATGTTGACGGCATCAACGTACGCACGATCTGTCACGGCCGACAGCGGCGATCGGCGCCCGCCCCAAACGCACCTACCGCCGAATCTGTCGCTTCTGAGGCCTCGTTTCGGACAGCGCCTCGTCGATCCCAATTGATCGGCCTCCGGGCACTGCGCGAACTACAACGAGCCGCGTGAGGCTCAACGTCCCCGACGAGGTACGGAACAAGGTCGTCGCCGACGGGAACGCGGCGTGGCTCAACGAGCTGCCATCGGTCGTGGAGTCCGTGGCGCGGGACTGGTCGCTGACCATCGGCGGCACGCTGCGCGGTGGCCACGCCGCGTTCGTCGTCGAGGCGTCGCTCGCGGACGGGACACCGGCCGTTCTCAAGATCGGTGTTCCTGGCACTCGTCGGGACCTCGGCTTCGAGGCCGCCGTCCTGCGCCTTGCCGACGGCGATGGCTGTGCGAGCCTGCTTCGCGACGACCTCGACCGCGACGCGCTGCTGCTCGAGCGACTCGGGGCCGCCCTGTACGACGTCGTGCCCGATCCCGCGACCCGACACGACATGCTCTGCGACGTCGCGGCCCGGCTGTGGCGCCCGGTCGGCCCCAACGTCGACCTGCCCACCGGTGCCGACAAGGCACGCCAGTCTGCCGACCTACGCCCGCGGCTGTGGGAGGAGACGGGACGGCCATGCTCGCAGGCGACCGTCAACGACGCGGTCGAATGCATGGACCGTCGCCGCCGCGCCCACGACGACCGACGCGCCGTGCTCGTACACGGCGACGTCCACGACCTCAACGCGCTGCAGGCGGCCGACGGCACGTTCAAGCTCGTCGATCCTGGCGGCCTGCGGGCTGAACCAGCGTGCGACCTCGGCACCATCGTCCGATGCAACCCCGACAGCGGCGACGACCTGCGGGCGAGAGCAGAGCGGCTGGCCGCCCGCACCGGTGTGGACGCCACCGCGATCTGGGAGTGGGGAACGATCCACCGCGTCATCAGCGGCCTCTACAGCCGGAGCATCGGGTTCCAGCCGTTCGGTGACCTCCTGCTCGCCGAGGCAGATCGACTCACGGGATGAGCTGACTGCGAGCTCCAGTCGCCCTTGCCTATCGGCGTACAGCCTGCGTTCACCACGCGCGTTCGGATCACTCCACCATGTGCGCGCGATCGCCGAGTCGGGCGCGAGCCGGGAGGTCATCGGCGGAGCCCTGCCCGCGGTAGATCTACACGCGTTCGTAGGTGAGGTGCACGGCGTTCCGCGACGGGCGAACGTCGCGTTGCCGGTACATCTGGCGCGTCCCTGGCTTGAAGAGCGGTGTGCCGCCGCCGAGCACCATCGGGGCGAGGTGCAGGCGCAGCTCGTCGACGAGGCCCTGTTCGAGCGCCTGGCCGATGACGTCGCCTCCGCCCATGATCACGACGTGACCGTGGATCGCGGCGGATTGCGCCTGGTCGATCGCGGTGACCAGATCGCTGACGAAGGTGAAGCGCATCCCCAGTTCGCGTTCCAGCCGGACGTCTTGCGGCGGCGTGTGGGTCACGACGAAGAACGGCGGCGTCCCCGTCTGATCGGCACCGTAGCCCATGTCTTCGTTCCAACCATCGGGCGCGTTGACGATGTCGAACAACCGCCGCCCCATGACCACGGCACCGCTTTCCGCCGTGGCTTGTTCGAGGATCTCGGTGTCGGCCGCGTCCTGCTGCATGACCCACGTGTGGAGCTCAGGTGCATCGCCGAGCCCATGTTGTTCATCGGCACCCTCCCCCGTCACGAACCCGTCGAGTGACATCGTGATGTCAGCGATCACCTTCGGCATCAGAGCCTTCCCCTGACTTCCAGCTGGGTCCTGGCGACATCATGCGGTGGGGTCGAGCGGTGGGTGCTCGAGGACGCGGGGCCGGTACTCGACCAGCTGGATGCGGCCGTCGAAGGTGCGGTTGTCGATCATCTCGAGGGCGACGTCCGGGTAGCCGTCGTAGATGCGTTCTGCTCCCGTGGCGCCGGTGATGACCGGGAACATCACGACCCGGTAGCGATCAACGAGTCCGGCTCGCAGCAGCGACCGGCACAGGCTGATGCTGCCGATCGTGCTCATGAGGCCCGAGCCGTCCGCCTTCATCGCCCGGACGGCCTCGACCGCGTCATCGCGCACGAGCGTGGAGTTGGCCCACGTGAGCGGCTCGTCGAGAGAGGCGGAGAACACCACCTTCGACGCTTGCGTGAGTCCGTCGACGGAGGCCTCCTCGTCGGCGGTGAACTCGTCTGTTCCCGCTGGGGTCTCTCCAGCGGCGAAGCCCGACATCAGCCGGTAGGTGTTCGCTCCCATCAGGTACGTGACATCGGGTTGCTCATCGAGCCAGGCGAGGTACTCAGGCCCCTGGAGACCCCAGAAGCCGGGCCAGCCCTCCGCCGACGCGTAGCCGTCGAGGGAGGTGATGAAGTCGACGAGGAGTTCTGGCATGGTCGTGTCCTTGTCCTTGGATGTCAGGTGGCCGCTCCTGCCTTCGCTACCACGGCAGCACGAGGTTGGACGGGCGGCGAGTCGAGAACTCATCGCCAGCGCGCGACCGAGTCGGCGATGCGGACGTGGCAGATGCGTACCGAACGGCGCCCAGAAAGCGCGTGTCGAGGCACGCCGTTCGCGCACCTGACGCCGGCTGAGCGGTGAACCTCGGCAGCCCACGCTCCAGCGCCGCTACCTCCCGCGAGCGCGCCCGATCAGACGGCTCTGGGTGCGCTCTCACTGGTGCCGGGTGTCCCCGAACGCGCGGCTTGCTGGCACCCGACGCGTGGCGAAAGTGCCGGTAGATGGCGACCTTCGCGGTGCCCGTGGCCGCCCACGAACGCTACGCAGCGTGGGGAAGTGGCCGTCAGGGGGCAGCCGCCGATGGCCGCCACCCGGGAAGATCCTCCTGTCCGCCCACAGGTCCTGCGGCCGATACGGTTCTGCGGCGATGGTCGACGTGCACCAGGCGGAAGGCTTGGCCGAGCAGCTGCTCGCCGGAGAGTTGCCGCGTCGATGGCATCACTCGGCGGGAGTTGCGGCACAGGCGGCTCGGCTGGCCCGATCGTCAGGCATCGACGGAGGCCTGCTGGTCGCCGCCGCATGGCTGCATGACATCGGCTACGCGTCGCCGCTGGCGGATACCGGGTTCCATCCGGTCGATGGGGCACGGCATCTGCGGGCCCCGGACGCCGATGATCGGGTGGTCAACCTCGTCGCGCATCACTCGTGCGCGCGGATCGAGGCCGAGCTTCGTGGGGTCGATGCGCTGCTCCAGACGGAGTTCCCTCGGGACTCGTCGTTGCCGCATGACGAGCTGTGCTTCTGCGATCAGACCACAGGGCCCGACGGCGATGTGGTGGACGTGACCGAGCGCCTGGCCGAGATCCGGGCCAGGTACGACGACGGGCACGTGGTGCGCCAGTTCGTGGATGTGGCCGAGCCCGAGCTCGTCGCGACCGTCCGCCGGGTCGAGGCGGCCTACCCGCTTCAACCGAGGTAGGGCTCGGCTCGCGCCTCGCGGAAGTGGTCGATGCGCTGGCGCATGCTCGGGTGCATCCGCATGTCGCCCACCTCGGTCGGGTCCGCCCAGATCACCTCGGACGCCTCATCGCTCGTGGTCGCCTCGCCGCCGGTCGGCTTGGCGGTGAAGACGATGGAGAACTCCTGGCGGACCTCGCCGTCGCTCGTGTACTCGATCAGGTGGCGGGGGTTGGTGTAGATGCCGACCAGCCCGGTGATCTCCACGTCCAGCCCGGTCTCTTCTTTGACCTCGCGCACGGCTGCCTGGGTGATCGTCTCGCCCAGGTCCATGCCGCCCCCCGGCAACGCGAGGTTGCCGTTATCGGCCCGGCGGATGAGCAGGATCATCCCCTCGTCGTTGACCACGATGACGTTGGCTGAGGGGACCACGCTGGTGGGCGCCGGCGCGTTCGGGTCATCCAGGTAGTCGATCCGTCCCGACACGTCCGCATCCCCGAGGGTGCTCTGGACGAGATGATCGAGGCAGGGACCGTGGAGGCGGTTGAACGTTCGGGCTGGGGTGCCGCCTGATGGCTCGGCAGTTCGGCCATCTCCGCAAACTCAAGTCGGGGCGGTGGCAGGCGTCGTACATCGGGCCGGGCGGTAGGCGGCGGACGGCGCCGCGGACGTTCCGGACGAAGACCGAGCGGACGGTGGCATCACCGGCCGAGGTGGTGGCTCTGGTGGAAGCGATCACACCGCGGCATCGGGCGGCGGTTCTGCTGGCCGCGTGGTGTGGGTTGCGGCGTGGCGAGGTGTTGGGGCTGTTCCGGGAGGACGTTGACGTGCAGCAGGGCACCGTGACGGTTCGCCGGAACC
>DASSGC010000328.1:0-8091 GCA_035693765.1 Acidimicrobiales bacterium | reverse complement strand
CAGCTTCACGGTGTCGGCCACGTTGAGCCGCTCGGCCGGCCGGTCCGCCCGGTGCAGCAGCAGGCCGGCGCAGGTGTCGCCGGCGACGTCGAGCAGCCGGACGTGCGTGCCGCGGGGGACGGCCCGCGAGGCGTAGCCCCCGGCGCCGATGGTCTCGTCCCACACGACGTCGGCCGCCGCGACGCCGGGGGGCGGGTCGGCCAGGCGGGTGGCGGGGACGGTCGGCTGGGTGGTCGCCACCTGCCCGGCGAGCGACCGGGCGTGGTCCCGGGCGCCGTAGGTGCTGGCGGTGCTGGCCGTCTCTGGCGCCACGCAGGCTTCCTTTCAAGAGTCCTTCGAAATTACGTGCGCCCCGATGCTCGCCGTGCCGGGCGGGGGCGGTCAACGGTGGCCGGGGCCAATTCACGGTGCCGAAACGAAAGCCGGGCGCGGGGTGTCCGAGCGGCCCCGGTACCGTTCCCTGCCATGCCGAGCGCGTCGGGCACACCACGACCGCCCGCCCGCCGCCGGGTCGGACGCCCCCGGGCCAACCCCACACCGGGCGACCTGTCTCCCCGCGACGAGATCCTCGCCGCCGCCACCCGGCTGTTCGCGGAGCGCGGCGTGGGCGACGTCACCATGTCCGAGATCGCGGGGCGGGCGGGCCTCCGCCAGGCGTCGCTCTACTACTGGTTCCGGCGCAAGGAGGAGATCCTCGCCGAGATCGTCGACCAGGTGAACCGGGTGCCGCTCGAGTTCGTGCTCAAGCTCGAGGACGAGGCCGGCGACCCCGCCGTGCAGCTCTGGCGCCTGGTGCGCTTCGACGTGGCGGCGCTGTGCGGCTTCCCGTTCGACATCAACGAGGTGCACCGGCTCAGCCACCGTGTCCCGGACGCGTTCGAGGTCTACTGGCAGGAGCGGCAGGCGCTCAACGACGCCGTCGAGCGGCTCATCGCCCGCGGTGTGGCGTGCGGCGTGTTCCGCCCCGTCGATGCCCGCCTGGCGGCGCTGGTCGTGCTGTCCGACGACGAGGGCCTGCAGAACTGGCACCGTCCCATCGACGGCCGCCGGCTGGCGGGCCCGCCCGACGGCGACTACCCGGTGGCCGTGATCGCCGACTTCGTCGCCGACCTGACGCTGCGGGGCCTGCTCGCGGTGCCCGACGACCTCGCCCGGGTGCGGGCGGAGGCCGCCGACCTGTAGCGGGGCCGGGCGCCCCGCCGGGGGGCGTGGCGCCGCGCAGCGAGGGAACAGGAAGGCGTCAGACAACGGCAATATCGCCGTATTTCTATGGAAACTCGATTGTGACCGCCGGTGCCTACGGTCGCCTCACCCACCGTCCGTAGCCGGAGGATCGATCGACCATGCCCCCCACCCCCTCACGCCGGGCAGCGCGCCGGCGCTGGCTCGCCCTGGCGCTCGCCGCGATCGTCGGGGCCGGCGCGATCGCCGGCTGCGGCTCGGACGACGGCGGCGACGCGGCGTCCGGCGACACCGCCGCCGAGGGATCGGACGACCCGATCGTCCTGGGCTACTCCGCCTGGCCGGGCTGGTTCCCCTGGAAGGTGGCAGAGGAACAAGGCATCCTCCAGGAGGTCGGCGTCGAGGTCGAGCTCAAGTGGTTCGACGACTACCTCCAGTCGCTCACGGCGCTCAGCGCCGGCCAGCTCGACGGCAACAGCCAGACCCTCAACGACACGCTCGTCGGTGTGTCGGCCGGCGACGACCAGGTGGTCGTGCTGGTCAACGACAACTCCGCCGGCAACGACGCCATCATCGTCGACGCCTCGATCAACTCGATCGAGGACCTGCGGGGCAAGTCCATCGCCGCCGAGCCCGGCGTGGTCGACCACTTCCTGCTGCTGCAGGGGCTCGACTCGGTCGGCATGACCGAGGCCGACATCCAGTTCTCCGGGCTGCCCACCGCCGACGCGGCCGCGGCGTTCTCCAGCGGCCAGTTCGACGCCACCGGCGTGTTCGCCCCCTTCACCCTGCAGGCGCTCGAGCGGGCGGGCAGCAAGGTGCTGTTCGACTCGGCCGACTTCCCGGGCAGCATCCCGGACTTCCTGGTGCTGAACCGGTCGGTGGTGGAGGAGCGGCCCGAGGACGTCCAGAAGCTGATCGACGCCTGGTACCTGACGCAGGAGTGGATCGCCGCCCACCCTGACGAGGCCAACGAGATCATGGCCAAGCAGGCGGGCATCAGCCCGGACGAGTACGCCTCGCTGGCCGGCGGCACCCGCATCTTCACGGCCGAGGAGGCCCTGGCCAGCCTCAACGGCACGGCCCCCACCGACCTCGGTCCGATGGCCGAGAAGGTGGCGAAGTTCCTGCCGGCATCGGGGCTGGTGGAGGAGGAGCCGTCGCTCGACGGTCTCTTCGATCCGTCGTTCACCGAGGACTACATCGAGCGCCAGGGCGGATGACCTCACCCGCCGGCGGTGCCGGCCTCATCGGGGGGCACCGGGCGACGCGGCCAGCGGGCGCCGACCGGGGGGAGACCGGCCCCCCCGGCGGGCGACCCAGGCGCGGGAGCCGGGGCCGCCCGCTCGGCGAGCTGTCGCGTATCCGCGGCACGCTGCCGCTCCGGTGGCGCCTCGTGCTCGGCGCCGCCGGCCTTGCGGCCGTCGCCGTGCTGTGGCTCGTGGCCGCCGGGCGGACGTCGGGCGCCGCCACCGGCGTGCGGGTGCCGGCGCCCGCCGACACGTGGTCGGCCCTCTGGGATCTGGCGTCGAGCGGCACGCTGTGGGCCGACCTGCGGGCCAGCGGCGAGCGCATGCTCTACGGCTACGGGCTGAGCATGATCATCGGCATCGTGGTCGGGGTGGGGATGGGCGCGTTCCCCGGCATCGAGGGCGGGCTCGAGGCGCCCATCGGCTTCCTCCGCTACATCCCGGCCAGCGCGCTGACGCCGCTCATGCTGCTGTGGCTGGGCATCGACGAGGCACCGAAGATCACGCTCATCGTGGTGGGCACGATGTTCTTCAACATCCTGATGGTGGCGGACGTGGCCCGGTCGGTGCCCCGCGAGCTGGTCAACGCCGCGGCCACGCTCGGGGCGTCGCGGCGGCGGATCATCCTGCGCGTCGTCCTGCCCCACTCCCTGCCGGGCATCGTCGACGTGGCCCGCATCAACCTCGCCGCCGGCTGGCTGATGCTGGTCGTGGCCGAGCTGCTGTCGTCGGACGAGGGCCTGGCCGTGCGGATCGTGCGCGCCACCCGGTTCCTCCGCTTCGACGTCATGTTCGCGGTGCTCATCGTGTTCGGCCTGATCGGCATGGTGAGCGACCTGGCCCTGCGGGGCCTGCGCTGGCTGGTGGCCCCGTGGGACCGGTGACGGCCGACCCGGTGGCCGCGCCGGAGGGCGTGCGCTTCGAGGCGCGCCCGCCGAAGCTCGTCGTGCGCGGGCTGGTCAAGCGGTTCGCGTCGAAGGGCGGCGACGTCCTGGCGCTCGACGGGATCGACCTGGAGGTGCCCGCGGGTGGGTTCGTGTCGATCGTCGGCACGTCGGGCTGCGGCAAGTCGACGCTGCTCAACATCGTCGCCGGCCTCGACCGGCCGACCGCGGGCGAGGTGACCGTCGACGGCGACGTGGTGGTCGGCCCCGGCCCCGACCGCGGTGTCGTGTTCCAGACCTACTCGCTGTTCCCCTGGCGGTCGGTGGCCGCGAACGTGGCGTTCGGGCTCGAGAGCCGGCGCGTGCGACCGAGGGCCGAGCGGGCCCGGCGCGTGCAGGAGATGCTCGGCGTCGTGGGCCTCACCGGGTACGCCGGGCGCCGGCCGCGCGAGCTGTCGGGCGGCATGCGCCAGCGGGTGGCCGTCGCCCGCGCGCTGGTGGGGGAGCCCGACGTGCTGCTGCTCGACGAGCCGTTCGGCGCGCTCGACGTCCAGACCCGCCGGGAGATGCACGAGTTCCTGCGGACGGTGTGGTTGCGCACGGGGGCGACCATCCTGATGGTCACCCACGACGTGGGGGAGGCCGTCTACCTGGCCGAGCGGGTGGTGGTGCTCACCAGCGGGCCCGGCCGGGTCGCCGAGGTGGTCGACGTGCCGTTCGGCCGCTCGCGCGGCCCGGAGATCCGGCGGGATCCCCGGTTCACCGCCATCGAGGACGAGGTGGACGACCTCCTCCGCGGCCCCCGCACCTGACGGCGCCACCGCGCGCCCGGACGCCCGGGGCGGTGCCGCGGGCGCTCAGGAGAAGCCGCGCGTGAGGGCGTCGAAGGCGTCGTCCACGGCCTGCATGAGCAGGGCGCGATCGACCGCGACCGGCGGTGGCGGCTCGGCGCCGGGGTCGAGGCCGAACGTGCACTCGACCGAGGCGAGCAGGGCACCCTTGACCGCCGCCCCCAGAACCCGGGGCCGGACGTCGCTGGCGGGATCGGCGCCGAGGCGGGCGGCCACGAAGTCCACGATCGCCTGCTCGATGCGCTGGCCGACGACCTGGTGCTGGTACTCCCGCAGGCTCGGCTCGGCCTTGATCATGGCCAGGCCCTCGGCCCGGTGCTCGGCCTGGTCGGCGGCGACACCACAGGCGGTCTTCACGCCGGTGCGCAGCGACTCGACCAGGGGCTCGGCCTCGGGACGCTCGGCCAGGGCCCGGTTGAGCGCATCGATCATCTCCTCGGCGCCGGCGAAGAGCAGCGCCTCCTTCGACGCGAAGTACCGGAAGATCGTCCGGGGCGACACGTCCACCTGCTCGGCGATGTCGTCGATGGTCGTCGCCAGGTACCCGCGCTCGGCGAAGAGCCGGTAGGCCGCGTCGAGGATGGCGTTGCGCATGGCCTGCTTCTTGCGCTCCCGCAGGCCGATCGTCTCCGTGGTCCCCGGCGTCTCCGGGGTGTCGGCGGGCACGGCTCCATTGTGTCACCACGGCACTAATGTCACACGTGATGAAAGTCACTATTGACTTTTGTCAGTCATGACAGAAGGGTCGGGTTCCTGACGCCTGATCCGAAGGACCCCCCATGGCCGATCGCCTCTACCGCCTGGGCCACGCCGCCGTCCGACGACGGCGGCTGGTGCTCGCCCTGTGGCTCGCCCTCCTCTTCGCCACCGGCATCGCCGCCGCCGTCGGCGGCGGGACCACCAGCGACACGTTCACCCTGCCCGGGACCGAGAGCCAGCGGGCCGCCGACCTGCTCGACGAGCGGTTCCCCGAGCAGGGCGGATCGACGGCGCAGATCGTGGTGGCCGACGCCGCCGGTGTCGACAGCGTCGGCACCCGGGCCGCGGTCGGCGACCTCGCCGCCGCGCTCCGCGCCCTGCCCGACGTCGAGTCGGTCGCCGACCCCTATGGCCCGGACGCCGTCGCTCCAGGCGACCGCACGGTCCTCCAGTTCGACGTGACCTACCCGATGGACGCGGTCGAGGTGCCGGAGGCCTCGTACGCCGCGCTGGTCGACGCCGTGGACGACGCCCGCACCGGCGACATCGACGTGCAGATGGGCGGTCCCGTCGTGGACGCCGGATCGGAGGAGGAGCCGGCCGGCACCGAGGTCATCGGCCTCGCCGTGGCCGTCGTCGTGCTGCTCGTCACCTTCGGCTCCGTGCTCGCCATGGGCATGCCCCTGGTCACCGCGCTGCTCGGCGTCGCGATCTCGTCGTCGCTGCTCGCGTTGCTGGCCGCGGTCGTCGACCTCTCGTCGATCGCCCCCACCCTGGCGGTGATGATCGGCCTGGCCGTCGGCATCGACTACGCCCTGTTCATCGTGACCCGCCACCGGTCCAACCTGGCCCGGGGCGTGGAGGTCACCGAGTCGATCGCCCTGGCGACGGCCACCGCAGGCGGCGCCGTGGTGTTCGCCGGCGTGACGGTGATCATCGCCATCTCGGGCCTCGCCGTCCTCGGCGTGCCCTTCGTGACCGTGATGGGGCTGGCCGCCGCGCTCGGCGTGGCGGTGGCCGTGGCCGTCGCGCTCACGCTGCTGCCCGCCCTGCTCGGCTTCGCCGGCCGGACCATCGACCGGCTCCGCCTCCCCGGCCTGCGCCTGCGGGGCGAGGACGAGGCCTCGTCCGCGCTCGGCGCCCGGTGGGCCCGGGGGGTCACCCGCCGCCCGTGGGCGTCGCTCGCCGGTGGGCTGGCCGTGATGGGCGTGCTCGCCCTGCCCCTGGCCGACGTGCGCCTGGCCATGGCCGACGCCGGCACGCAGCCGGCGAGCACCACCCAGCGGCAGGCCTACGACCTGGTGGCGGACGGCTTCGGGCCGGGCACCAACGGGCCCCTGACGCTGGTCGTGGACCTGCGGGGTGCCGACGATCCCGAGGCGGTGCTCGCCGAGGTGACGGCGGTGGCCGCCGGCACGGCCGGCGTCGAGGCCGTGGCCCCGGCCGTCGTGAACGCGGCGGGCGACACCGCCGTCGTCACGGTGGTCCCCGCCGAGGGCCCGGCGTCGGCGGCCACCGAGCGGCTGGTGCACGACCTGCGGGGCGCCGCCTTCGCGGGTGCCGAGTCGGCGACCGGGGCGGACGTGCTGGTGGCGGGGCCGACGGCGGCCAACATCGACATCACCGACAAGCTCGGCGGTGCGTTCCCCCGCCTGCTGACCGTGGTCGTGGGCCTCACGGTCGTGGTGCTGCTGATCGCCTTCCGCTCGGTGCTGGTGCCCCTCAAGGCGGCGGTGGCCATCCTCATCTCCATCGGCTCGGCGCTGGGCGTCGTGACCGCCATCTTCCAGTGGGGCTGGCTGCTCGGCCTGGTCGGGCTCGACGACACCGTGCCGATCGTGAGCTTCCTGCCCACGATGATGTTCGCGGTGCTCTTCGGGCTGTCGATGGACTACGAGGTGTTCATCATGAGCCGGGTCCGCGAGGAGCACAGCCGCACCGGCGATCCCCGGGGCGCCGTGCTGACCGGCCTGGCCTCCAGCGCCCGGGTCATCACCGCCGCCGCCCTGATCATGATCAGCGTCTTCGGCGGGTTCATCCTCGGTGACGACCCGGTGATCAAGATGTTCGGCGTCGGCCTGTCGGTGGCCGTGCTGCTCGACGCCACGATCGTCCGGATGCTGATCGTCCCGGCCGTGATGACGCTGATGGACCGGGCCGCATGGTGGCTGCCCGGCTGGCTGGACCGGCTCCTGCCCGACCTCGACGTCGAGGGCGAGCGGGTGGCCGCCCGGGTCGCCGACGCCGCGGTCGACACCCCGGGCGCGCCGGTCGGCCCCGCCCTGGAACCGGTCGGGGCCGACTGACGCCGGTGCGTGGGGTCGAGCGGCTCAGCCGAAGGGCAGGAACTGCGTGCCGCCCAGCGTCGCCAGGTCGCTCGACCCCAGCCCGCCGGAGGACAGCGTCCACAGACGGTCGCCCACGACCAGCGACCGGACGATCGGGTCGGGGTAGGACAGGTCCTCCGGTGCCACGATGCCGCTGTCGCCGTCGGAGCCCGACCCCGAGCCCGACCCCGGTTCGGTCGGCAGCACGGGGGGCGGGATCGGTTCGTCCCCGATCCCGACCGCGGCGATCGGCGGGTGGGTGATCCGGCCGATCTCCCCGATGGTCCCGCCGTCGACGTCGACCCCGAAGCCGATCAGCCCGCTGAACGCCGCGGCCTCCGTGTAGGTGCTCACCGGCACCGCGACCAGCCCGGTGTCGGGCCACCACAGGAACGCGTGGTGATCCCACTCGGCCTCGGAGCTCGCGTCGGGGATGACGGCCTGCGCCACCCGGGTCGGCGCCGCCGCGTCGCGGACGTCGAACAGGGCCACCTGGGTGCCGAGCTGCCGGCCCTCCTCGGTGGCGTCCTGGCCCACGCCGATGAGCCGCCCGTCACCGATCGGGTGCAGGTAGGCGGAGTAGCCGAGGATCTTCAGCTCGCCGGTGACCGCCGGGGCCGCCGGGTCGGACAGGTCGACGGTGTAGAGCGGGTCGGTCTGGCGGAAGGTCACGACGTAGCCGACGTCGCCGAGGAAGCGGACGCCGAAGATGCGCTCGCCCTTGCCCAGGCCGGCGACCTCGCCGAGCTTGACGAGCTTGTCCTCGCGGCGCTCGAAGGTCGTGACCGCGCTCTCGGAGTCGTCGTCGCCGACGGGGTCGCGGGTCGTCGCGACGCGCAGGATCCCGTCCTGCTCTGACATCGCGAACTGGTTGAGGACGTAGCCGTCGACGTTGCCC
>DASSGC010000327.1:0-9719 GCA_035693765.1 Acidimicrobiales bacterium | reverse complement strand
GAGGGCCGGACCTACGGCCGACAGGACCGAGGGCTGGCCGGACCGAAGGCCGGACCTACGGCCGGACCGCAAGACGGCCGGACCGCAAGACGGCCGGCCCGCAAGACGGCCGGCCCGCAAGACGGCCGGCCCGGAGGACGGCCGGGCCGGCCCGTCGACCCGGCGGGCCGGTCAGACCCGCTCGCCGTCCCCGAACACGTGGCGGGCGATCTCGGCCATGCCCGCGATGTCGTGGACGTCGCTGCGCAGGAACGGCACCCACACCACCGGGGCCGGTGCCACCGTGTCGGCCAGCCCCGTGAGGTGGCCGCGCTCGCGGCTGGCGACGGCCTGGAAGTCGGCCAGGTTCCGGTAGAGGCCGCCGAGGCCGGTGCCCGCCAGCGTCTCGGCGCGGGACGCGGTGCCGGCGGCGACGGCCTCGGTGACCCGCGTGCCGAACGCGGGATGGACCCGGTTCACCACCAGCCCCCGCACGGCGATGCCCGCCTCCCCCAGGCGGTCGGCGAAGAACTGCGCCTCCTCCACCGTGTCCCGGCGGGGCGAGGCGACGAGCAGGAACGCCGTCCCGGGCGCGGCGAGCAGCTCGTTGACCCGGGCGGCCCGCTGCCGGAAGCCCTCCTCCATGCCCTCGAACGCCTGGAAGAAGGCGATGGCGTCGTCGACCACATCGCCGCCGACCACCTTGGACACGGTCCGCAGGAACGTCTGCGCCGCCATGTTGACCGCCCTGACGAAGCCCCGGCCGGGCGCCACCAGCAGCCGGAACAGCCGGTGCTCCAGGAACCGCGACAGCCGCCGCGGCGCGTCGAGGAAGTCGAGGGCGTGGCGCGTGGGTGGGGTGTCGACCACCACGAGGTCGAACTCCGCCTCGTCGTGCAGCTCGTAGAGCTTCTCCATCGCCATGTACTCCTGCGTGCCGGACAGCGCGCCGGAGATGTTGCGGTAGAAGCGGTTCGCCAGGATCCGCTGGCCCTGCTCGGGCGTGCCCGCGTGCTTGATGACCAGGGCGTCGAACGTCGACTTGGTGTCGAGCATGGTGGCCCACAGCTCGCCCGGCCAGTCCCCCTCGATGCGGCTGGGCGTCCCGGTGAGCCCGGCCACGCCGAGCGCGTCGGCGAGCCGCCGTGCCGGATCGATCGTGACGACCACGGTGCGCCGGCCCCGCCGCGCCCCCTCCAGGGCCACGACCGCGGCGGTGGTCGTCTTGCCGACCCCGCCCGACCCGCAGCACACGATGATGCTCCGCCGGTCGACGAGCTCGAGCAGGCCGGCGTGGGCGGCCTCCACCTCACCGGCGGCAGGATCGGCGGCACGGTCGGCGCCAGGGTCGGCGGCTCTCATGCGGGCAGGCCCGCCAGGTCGTGGACCTCGGCCAGCAGCGCCCGCGCCAGCACGTCGAGCTCCCCCGGGCCGATGTCGGTGGTGAACACGAACGGCAGGCGGATCTGCGGCAGCGGGAGCTGCGCGTGCAGGCGGCCCACCTGCTCGCCCTGCAGCACCATGCGGTCGAGCCGGAAGCGGGCGGCGGCCGCCAGGACGTCGGCCTCGCCCGGCCGGAGCGACACGTCGGCGGCCTCGGCCGCGGCCACCGGGTCGGCGTCGAGGCCGGGCAGCGCGGGATAGACCCCGTTCACCACGATGGGCCCGAGGCCGATCCCGACCCTGTCCTCCAGCGAGAACGCCGTCTCGACCGCCTCGTTGACCGGCGTCTCCTCGGGGATCGTGACGAGCATGACCTGGCAGCGACGGTGATCCTCCAGCAGCTCCAGGACGTCGCGGGCCTGGGCGTTGATCGGCCCGACGCTCACCGTGTCGATGAGGCTGCGGGCCGACTGCAGGAACGTGATGGCGTGCCCGGCCGCCGGGGCGTCGAGGACGATGAGGTCGGCGACGCCCTCGCGTTCGAGCTGCTTCACCTTGCCGAGCAGCAGGATGTCCTTGATGCCGGGGGCCGCGGTGGCCACGACGTCGAGGGCCCCGGACGCCACGAGCCGGCGGGAGATGCGTGACAGCCCGTGGTCCTGGAGGTACTCGACGAGGGCCGCGTCCGCGGTGAGGGTGCGGGCGCGGACGTCGGCCGCGCCGTCGGGTCCGCCACCCGGCGCGAGCACCGCCTCGTCGTAGCCGAGCTCGGCCTGGCCGAACATCGTGGGCAGGCCGGACTTGCCCTCGACGTCCACGATGAGGGTCGACAGACCGGCGAGAGCGGCGGCCCTGGCCAGCGTCGCGCTGACCGTCGTTTTGCCGACTCCACCCTTCCCGGCCACGATGACCAGCCGAGATGCAGCGAAGAACTGTTCAGGATCCACAGAGCGTGTCGCCCATCGTCGACTTTCGGGCGGTCGGCGGGACTGTAGCCAAGGTCGGCCTGGCCCTCGCCACCGCGGGGGCGACCCTGCTCGCCCTCGGGCCACCCGGCGGGGCGCAGGACCGGTGCGACCCGGGCTCGGGCCCCGTCGCCGTCGCCGAGGTCGACGGCCTGGTCGACGAGGTGCTCGCCGATTTCGTCGCCGACCAGGTCACGGCCGCCGAGGAGGCGTGCGGCGTGGCCCTGGTCCTCCAGCTCGACAGCGGTGGGGTGACCGCCGGCGACGCCACGCTGGACACCCTCGTGGCCGACATCGAAGGGTCCGCGGTCCCGGTCGCGGTGTGGATCGGGCCGTCGGGCAGCCGGGTGACCGGCGAGGCCGTCCGCCTGGTGGCGGCCGCCGGGGTCACGGGCATCGCCCCCGGGTCGAGCATCGAGGTGACCCCGGCGCTGCTGGACGCCACCGGCGTCGAGCCCACCGACCTCGGCGATGCGGACGTGGGCGACCGCGTCGGCGCCGCGCGCGCGGTCGAGCTGGGCCTGATCGACTCGGACGCGCCGATCATCGGCGAGTTCGTCGTCGCCCTCGACGGGGTCGAGACCCGGGTGGTGGGCGAGGGCGCGGATCGTCGGACCGAGCCGGTGACCCCGGTGCAGTTCGGCGCGCTGGGGATCACCGCCCAGGTCATGCACACGGTGGCCAGCCCGGCCGTCGCCTACCTGCTGTTCGTGATCGGCCTGGCACTGTTGCTGTTCGAGCTGTTCACCGCCGGTGTCGGCGTCGCCGGGGTGGTGGGTGCCGGGTCGCTCATCCTCGGCTGCTACGGCCTCGCCGCGCTGCCGACCCGGCCCGTGGGCGTGGCGCTGCTGCTGTTCGCCATCTTCGGCTACGGCATCGACATCCAGACCGGTGTGCCGCGGGTGTGGACGGGCATCGCCACCGCGAGCTTCGTGCTGGGATCGCTGCTGCTGTTCGACGGGCTGTCGGTGAGCTGGATCACCCTGCTGCTCGCCTTCGTCGGCATCACGCTCGGGATGGTGGCCGGCATGCCGACGATGGTCCGCAGCCGGTTCTCGACGCCGACCATCGGCCGCGACTGGATGATCGGCGAGATGGGTACCGCCCGCACCGACATCGCCCCGGACGGTGTGGTGACGCTGCGCGACGCACCGTGGCGAGCGCGCACCAATCGGGCCACGCCGATACGCAAGCAGGAGGCCGTCCGGGTGGTGGCCATCGAGGGCCTCGTGCTCGAGGTCGAGCCCGAGGAAGGCGGGGCGAAGGACTATCGGGAGCGGGCGCGGTCCGAGGAGTGAGTTTCGAGGCACCCCGCCCCGCCGGGAACGCCGGCATTTCGGGATGGGGACGCGGCCGGTCATACGCGCGCAGGTAGTTGTCACCGGACGTTTACACATGCGCTGACCAGGGAAGCAGGGCCACCCGACCTCGTCGGCCCACCCCGAACTTTTCCTTGTTTCAGGTCAGGACCGGCTGTATGGTCCGCCTCGGAAGGGGGGTGTGTCAGTGAGCGCACAGCGTGTCGAGGAGGACTGGCAGGTACGGGCTGCATGTCGCGGTCCGCAGGCTGCGGTCTTCTTTCCACCGTCGCACTTCGAGCGGAAGAGCGAGAAGCTCAAGCGAGAAGAGCAAGCCAAAGCAATCTGCGCCACGTGTGCAGTCCGCGAGCCATGTCTCGGCTACGCGCTACGCATCCGTGAGCCTCACGGCATCTGGGGAGGATTGAGCGAGGCAGAACGTAGAAGCATCGCCGCGCAGCACAACTAGCCGCGGCGACAACGACTCCGACGCAGCGTCGTCCACGGGGGGTGGAGGCGCTGCGTCCGTCGTTTTCGGCGAGGTCTTCGGCGGGCGGGCACGGCGACACCGACTGCACCGACTGCACCAACACCACGGCCGACACGGCCGACACGGCCGTCGACCGCACCAGCGACACGGCCGCCCACGACGGGAGCGTCCGGGCCCACAGGCCGGCGCGCCGCACCCGACGCCTCGTACCCGTGACGGCGAGCCATCGCGCCTCCCTGCGCTCCCGTGCCCTCAGCCCGAGGTGGCAGGCGCGGCTGGAGCGACTCGACGAGCAACCCCCCGGCGGTCGCTCAACAGGTCCGGTCGGAACCCGAGCGGCGCCATTGCTCCCCCCTTCTGTCGCGTCGCTCCAGCCACGCCGTACGAGGCAACCCCCTCGTCCCTCGTACGTTTGAACTGATGTTACCAGAGAGTAAGTGAGATGTGAAGGGGGTCACACCAGGATTTCCTCCCGCCGGTAGGGGTGGCGGCACGGCCGGGGGCGACGACCCCGCTCTCGGCGCCGGGGGACGGCGGTAGGCTGGACGGACACCTGGCCGCCGCGTCGGCGCTTCCACCGGCGCAGTCCATCCCCTCCCGCCAGCGACAACCACACCATGGTCCTGCTGCTCCTCGCACTCCTCTTCGTCGTCGCTCCCCTCGTGGAGCTGGCGGTCATCGTCAACGTCGCCGGCTCCATCGGCGTGGCCAACACGCTCGGCCTGCTCATCCTCATATCGCTCGTCGGCGCCTGGCTGGCCAAGCGCGAGGGCCTCGGCGTCCTGCGCCGCATCCAGGCCGCGCTCGACCGGGGCGAGCTGCCGAGCCGCGAGGTCGCCGACGGCGCCCTCATCCTCCTGGCCGGCGCGCTCATGATCGCCCCCGGCTTCCTCAGCGACTGCCTCGCCCTCCTGCTGCTGTTCCCGCCGACCCGGGCCCTCGTCCGGGCCCCGCTGATGCGGGCCGCCACCCGCCGGGGCCGCGTCGCGGTCGTCGGCCGGTTCCGCGGCTTCGGCACCTCGGGCGCCGGCAGTGCCGGGGCGGCGGGCGTGTGGGACGTCGAGAGCTGGGAGGAGCCGCCCCGCCCGCGTCTCCGCGGCGAGCTCGGGGACCGGCCGTGAGCGGCGACACCACCGTCGAGGGCCCCCGGCCCATCGTCTACGGGGTGGCCAGCGCGCTCTCGCCGATGGTGCGCCGCATCGTCTGCGACAACCCCGGCATGATGACCGGCCCCGGCACGAACACCTACTTGGTCGGCATCGACGAGATCGCCGTCATCGACCCGGGCCCCGGTGACCCGTCGCACCTCGACGCCATCGCCGGCTGCGGCGGCGACCGCATCCGCTGGATCCTCCTGACCCACACGCACGAGGACCACTCCCCGGGGGCCGTGGGCCTGCGGAAGCGCACGGGCGCCGAGATCCTCGCCTTCGCCCCGGGCGAGGGCCGGGGCAAGGTCAAGCTCGACGGCACGCTCACCGACCGGCAGGTCATCGAGGCCACCGAGTTCCACCTCACCGCCGTGCACACGCCCGGGCACGCCTCGAACCACCTGTGCTTCCTCCTCAACGAGGAGCGCACCCTGTTCACCGGCGACCACATCATGCAGGGGTCGACCGTGGTCATCGCGCCGCCCGACGGCGACATGGCCGCCTACCTGGCCTCGCTGGAGCGGCTCAAGACGATCCGGCCCCGGCTCAAGACCATCGCCCCGGGGCACGGCCACGTCATCAACGACCCGCTGGCCGTGGTGGACGGCTACATCGCCCACCGGCGCGAGCGGGAGCAGCAGGTGCTCGACGCGCTGCGGGCGCGGGGGAGCTCGACCATCGCCCAGATCGTCGAGGACGTCTACACCGACGTCGCCGCCGAGCTGCACCCGGTGGCCCGCCGCTCGGTGTGGGCCCACCTCCGGAAGCTCGCGGACGAGGGCGAGGTCAAGGGCGACCAGTTCGACGGCGAGTGGTCGACCGCCTGAACGATTCCCTAGTCTCGGCCGGGTGACTGCCGTGTCAGCGACGAGCCCTCCGCCCGGAGCCGCGCACACGGTCACCGAGGTGGCCCGCCTCACCGGGACCACGGTCCGCACCATCCGCTGGTACCAGTCGGAGGGGCTCCTGCCCGCGCCTCGCCGGGTCGGCCGGGTCGCCGTCTACGACGACGAGCACGTCGCCCGCCTCGAGTCGATCCGTGAGCTCCAGTCCCACGGCCTCACCCTCACCGCCATCCGCCGGCTCCTCGACCGTGTGCCCAACGGCGCGGCGATGACCGCGCTGGCGTTCGTCACCGCCGCGGTGGCCCACAGCGGTGAGGAGCCGGAGATCCTCGGGGCCGGCGAGGGCATGGCCCGCCTCAAGCTCGCAGACGACGACGAGGTCGACGCTGCGCTGCTGGAGGAGCTGGAGGTCATCCGGGTCCTCGACGACGGCCGGTGGCAGATCGTGGCCCCCGCCGCCTTCAACGCCGCGGCCGAGATGGCCGCCTACGGCATCCCGATCCACCGCAGCGTCGCGATCGCCCGCGTCATGCACCGGCACACGCGGGCCATCTCCCGCGCCGTCGTCGAGATGTTCGTGCAGCACATGGTGCGACCCAACGTGCCCCCGGCCGGCAACGACCCCGAGGCGTGGAGCACGCTCGAACAGGCGGTCGAGCGGCTGCGGCCCCTCGCCACCGCCTCGGTGGCCGAGTTCTTCGACGCCGCGCTGGCGCGCGAGTCGGAGCTCGCGACCGAGCGCGAGCTCGAACCCCGCCGGCGCTGACCCGCGGGGCCGGCCGGAACGGCGGCGTTCACTCGCCGGCGGCGTCGAGCGCGTCGAGCGCCGCCACGGCGGCGTCGAGCATGCGCGCGCTGCACCCGGCCATCACCGCCGGCGGCACGGCCTCGGTGACGATGTGGGCCGCGACGGCCCGGAACGCGTCGGCGGCCGGTCCGTCGCCGAGGGCGACGGGGACGCCCGCGTCCCCACCGGCCGAGACGGACGGTTCGAGCGGCACGGCCCCGAGCAACGGGACCCCGGCACCATGGGCCAGCTCGGCCCCACCGCCCTCGCCGAACAGGGCGTAGCTCTCGCCGTGCTCGCAGCGGAAGGCGCTCATGTTCTCGATCACGCCGGCCACCCGCAGGTAGCTCTTCCGCGCCATCCCCACCGCCCTGACCGCCACCTTCTGGGCAGCCCGGGCCGGCGTGGTCACGACGATCACCTCGGCCCGGGGCAGCAGCTTGGCCACCCCCATCTGCACGTCACCCGTCCCGGGCGGCATGTCGACCAGCAGGTAGTCGAGGTCGTCGCCCCAGTCGACGTCCTGCAGGAAGTGCTGGACACCGCGATTGAGCATGAGGCCCCGCCACATGAGCGCGGTCTCCTCGCCGTCGACCAGCAGCCCCATCGACACGACGCGCAGGAGGCCGTCGCCGATGCGCCGCTCCAGCGGGACCATCCGCGGCTGGCCGTCGCGGTGGACGCCCGACAACCGTCCTTCGAGCCCCAGCATGCGGGGTACCGAGAACCCCCAGATGTCGGCGTCGAGCACGCCGACCGTCAGGCCCCGGGCGGCGAGGGCCGCTGCCAGGTTCACGGTGACCGACGACTTGCCGACGCCGCCCTTCCCGGACGCGATGAGGATCACCTTGGCCGCGAGCGGCACCGATGTGTCCTCGGGCCGCTGGGCCACGTTCCACCGCGCTTTGGACATGGCCGTGGTGCGCTGCTCGGGCGTCATCTCCGTCCACCGGAGCGTCACGCCGGTCACCCCGGGGAGCGACTCGACCCGGGCGACGACGTCGTGCTGGAGCTGCGCCCGCAACGGGCAGCCGGCCGTGGTGAGCGCGACCGTGACCGCGACCGTGCCGTCCGGGGCGACCTCGGCGCCCCGGGTCATGCCGAGGTCGACGATGTCGCTGCCGAGCTCCGGGTCGACCACACCCCGCAGCACCGCCAGGACGTCGTCGGCCGTCGGGAGGGACGCGGGCGGGATCGCAGCCACGGGCCGATTCTACCGGTGCCGGCCGGTGAAACCCGCGGCGGCGGTAGACTGCCGGCGTGACCGAGGACGCCCCCTCCCGGCCAGCACCCCGGCTCGCCGTGCTCAAGGCCCTGGGCGACAACACCCGGTACGCGATCTACCTGGAGCTGGCCCGCTCGCCCCGCCCGCTGGCCACGGCAGAGATCGCCGAGACGCTCGATCTCCACCCCAACACGGTGCGGCCGCACCTGGAGCGCATGCGCGACGTCGGGCTGCTCGACATCGAGACCGACGCCCGCGGCACCGTCGGGCGGCCCCAGCACCGCTACTCGCTCGCCGCCGACGCCCCGTCGGTCGGGCTCGAACCGTCGACCTTCCCGCTGCTCGCCCGCATGCTGCTGCGGGTCGCCGCCGCGGGCGGCGCCGGAGCCGACGAGGCCGTCGAGGCCGGCCGCGAGCAGGGCGAGGCCGACGGCGCCCCGCTCGCCGCGGCGTTGGCCCGCGGCATGGGCGACGACCGCCCCCGTGCGTGCCTGACCGGCCTGGTCGCCCGGCTCGACGCCCTCGGCTTCGATCCCGCGGTCGTGGCCGAGATCGGCGCCGCCACCGTCGCCTTCACCCACTGCCCCTTCCGCGACCTGGCGGAGAGCCATCCCGAGATCGTGTGCGCCCTGCATCGGGGACTCGTCGAGGGGTTCGTCGACAGCGTGGGCGGCGCCGCCGTCGACACCTTCCGCCCGCTCACCGACCGGAATCCGTGCCAGGTCGACCTGGCGTTGTCGCAGATGTGACGCGCGGGGTCGCCGTTCCCGTCCGTGCACCACTAACCTGATGGGGTCCTGGGAACCCCGAGGAGGCACCAGACAGTGATCGTCCTCACGGACAGCGCCACCGACAAGGTCCGTGCTCTCATGGAGCAGGAAGGCGTGGCCGACCTCGCTCTCCGCGTCGCCGTGCGTCCGGGCGGCTGCTCGGGCTTCAGCTACGAGATGTTCTTCGACACCGACGTGGCCGACGACGACACGACCCACGACTACGAAGGCGTCAAGGTCGTCGTCGACGCTTCGAGCGCGATGCTGCTCGAAGGCGCCACGCTCGACTACAAGGACGGCCTCCAGGGCGCGGGCTTCGCGATAGACAACCCGAATGCCCAGCGCACCTGTGGTTGCGGCCAGAGCTTCAGCTAGACCCGCGCGTGCGGTCCTGAGCCGCCACCTCCCCGGTCGGTAGCGATCGAGCGGTGGGCGAGCTGGGGAAACGCCGTCGTCGTGGCCGGCCGCGCACCGATGCGGATGCCGGTGACCGCCGTGACCCCGACCGTCCCGGCCGTGCCACCGGCCGCCGCGGCGGAGGCGACGGCCCGGTCGCGCCGCCGGACACGGGGGGCTCACCCGCCCCCGGTCGGCGCGGCGACGGGCAGGACCGCCGACCCGATCGCTGGGGCGGCACCGGCCGCACGTGGAACGACCGCCCGTCCCGCGGCGCCTACGGACCCCCCGGCGACCGCCCGTCCCACGGCGCCGACGAACCTCCCGGCGACCGCCCCCAACTCGGCGCCTACGGACCCCCCGGCGACCGCCCCCGCCTCGGCGCCTACGCCGGCGAGCCCTACGGCCGTGAGCCGGGGAGCGCCTACCG
>DASSGC010000326.1:0-8001 GCA_035693765.1 Acidimicrobiales bacterium | reverse complement strand
GTGCAGCAGTTCCCGAACGGGTCGGCCAACCTGACGTACCTGCTCGCGTTCGGCGACCCGGCGGGCGCCGCGGGCGACCGCCACCGGTTCGTCCTGCGGCGCCCGCCGTTCGGGGTGATCGCCCCCGGTGCGCACGACATGAAGCGCGAGTTCCGCGTGCTGTCCGAGCTGTGGCGCGCCTACGACCGGGCGCCCCGGGCCTATGTGTTCTGCGACGACCACGAGGTGGTCGGCAGCGACTTCGTCGTGTCCGAGTACCGGCCCGGCGAGGTCGTGTGGGCGACCCTCCCGCCGTCGATGCGGGGCCTGCCCGACGTCACCCGCCGAGTCGGCTTCGCCACCGTCGACGCCCTGGCCGACCTGCACCTCGTCGACCCCGCGTCGTGCGGCCTGTCCCAGCTCGGCCGGCCTGCGGGCTACCTGGCCCGCCAGCTCGCGGGGTGGCGGCACCGCTGGAGCCTCGTGGCCACCCCCGAGCTCGACGGCGCCATGTCGTCGCTCGGCGAGCGGCTCGAACGGACCACCCCCGCCTCACCGGCGCCCGCGCTGGTCCACAACGACTTCAAGCTCGACAACTGCCAGTTCCGGCCGGGCGAACCCGACCGCGTGTGGTCGGTGTTCGACTGGGACCAGGCGACGGTCGGCGACCCGCTGGCCGACGTCGGCATGCTGCTCAACTACTGGCCCGACCCCGCCGACTCGGACGGCGACCGGCCGCTGCACGTGCCCGGCATGGAGCATCTGGGCCTGCCCACGCGCGGCGAGGTCGTCGAGCGCTACGCCGCCGCCACCGGCGCCGACCTGGCGGGCATTGCCTGGTACGAGGCGTTCGCCACGTGGAAGAACGGCGTCGTGACCCAGCAGCTCCACCAGCGCTACGTGCGGGGCGAGAGCACCGACGAGCGCATGGCCGCCCAGGCGGCCCACCCACCGATGCTGGCGGCCCGCACCGAGCGCCTGCTCGCCGACGTCCCGGGGGGACCGTGACGCCCGACCTGACCGACATGACCGGCAAGGTCGCCCTCGTCACCGGCGGCAGCCGCGGCCTCGGGCGTGAGATGGTGCGCGGCTTCGCCGCCGCCGGCGCCGACGTGGTGATCGCCAGCCGCAAGCTCGAGAGCTGCGAGGCGCTGGCCGACGAGATCCGGTCGACGACGGGCCGGCGGGCGCTGCCCGTCGCCTGCCACATGGGCCGCTGGGCCGACGTCGACGCCCTGGTCGAGTGCGTCTACGGCGAGCTCGGGAGGGTCGACGCGCTCGTCAACAACGCCGGCATGGCGCCACTCTACCCGAGCCTGGGCGAGGTGTCCGAGGAGCTGTTCGACAAGGTGATCGGCGTGAACCTCAAGGGGCCGTTCCGCCTCAGCGCCCTGGTCGGCGAGCGCATGGCCGCCGGCGAGGGCGGGGCGATCGTGAACATCAGCAGCCTGGCCGCCGTGCGCCCCAGCCCCGACGACGTGCCCTACGCGGCGGCCAAGGCGGGGCTCAACACGCTGACCGCCGGCTTCGCCGCCGCGCTGGGGCCCAAGGTGCGGGTCAACGGCGTGATGGTGGGGCCGTTCCTCACCGACATCTCCAAGGCGTGGGACGTCGAGGGCTTCACGGCGTTCGCGGCCGAGCGCTACCCGCTGGGCAAGCTCGGCCAGCCCGAGCAGATCGTCGGGACCATCCTCTACCTGGCCACGGAGGCGTCGAGCTTCACGACCGGCACCGTGCTCACCGTCGACGGCGGCGTGAACGTGTCGTCGCCGTTCCCGATGTGAGCGACGTGCAGCAGGCGGACCGCGGCGACGACCGGGCCGCGGTCGTCGACCTGCTGCACGGTTACGCCCACGCGGTCGACGACGCCGACGCCGCTGCGGTGGTGGCCTGCTTCACGCCGGCCGGCCGGTTCTCCACCCGGGACGGATCGGTCGACGTGCGCGGCCCCGCCCAGCTGATGGCGTACTTCGGCCACGTGTTCGCCGGACCGATGGCGCCGCCCGGCGTGGTCACCACCCACCTGATGGGCAACGTCGTCGTGGCGGTCGACCCCGGCGGCATTTCGGCCACGACGCTCCTCGACGCGGTCGTGTACCGGTGGTCGGCGGGCGGGGGCACCGTGACGGCGCGCGGCCTGCGGTACCGCGACCGCGTGGAGCGCACGGCCGCCGGGTGGCTGCTCGCCGAGCGCGAGCATGACCTCCGCTGGCAGGGCGAGATGCCCGCCGCCCCGGCCTTCGCCATCGGGGACTGAGCAGCCTATGAGGGCGAAGTCAAGTGCCGGTTTCCCGGGTTTCGGGGCGCGTGGCATCGGTCCCGCGCGAGGCGGGCGTGTGGGTGGTTCGGTGGATGGTCTGGTGGTTGGTGCGGTTGGCGGCGTCGGCGGGTGCCGGCGCCCACTCTTCGTGCTCGACCTAGCGAACAACCGGGTTGTTCCCAACAGCCCTCATGCGAGCTCGGGTGGAGAGTGGGCGGGGCGCCCCTGCTCAGTCACGGGTTCTGCCCAAGGAAGAGTCGGGTTCGCCCCGCCCGCCGCCAGTGTCGCGTCACGCGGCGAGGGGCGTCACCTCCTTGCCGGCAGCGATGGCGGGGTCCCAGGCGACCCGGCGGGTGACGACGACGAACAGTTGGCGCAGCAGAGCGGCGGCGATAGCGGCGCGGGCCTGGCCGGCCTTGAGCGGGTTGGCCGACCGGGTGGTGAGATGCTCGAAGCGGGCGGCGTAGACCGGGTTGTGGTGCAGGGCGCCCCACACGGCGCGCCAGGCGGCGGTGCGCAGCGCGGGGCGACCCCGGCCGGAGGTCTTGGTCTGGCCGTGGAACGTGCCCGACTCGTTGGCGCGGGGGCACAACCCGGCGTGTTTGACCCAGGTGCGGGCGCTGTCGAAGCGGGCGGGGTCACCGGCTTCGGCGAGGATGGCGGCGGCACCGACAGCGGACAGGCCGTCGATGGTGGTGACCAGTTCGGTGAGGTCCAGGGCGTCGAGCACGTCGAGCATGCGGCCCTCGACCTCGGCCAGCTCAGCGAGCGCACGATGCCAGTCGCGCACGGCGAACGCGGCTCGTTCGGTGGCCGCGGGCCGCTCGTGTTCGACGCCGCCCGGCGCCTGGGCGGCGGCCCAGATGGCCCGCAGGATGCGCAGGTTCCGGCGTTGGCCGCCCCAGCCGCCCAGCTCGGCACGCACGGCGTCGGCGAACGCCTCGTAGCCCATGGCCACGATGTGGGCCGGGTCACACGACACCGCCATCGCGGCGCGCCACGTGATGGCGTCGAGCGGGTCTGCCGCGGTGCGCAGCACCGCCGGCCAGACGCACTCGAGCAGGTCGCGCAGCTGCTGGCGGGCCGAGCCGGCCTCGACGAGTTGATCGTTGCGGCGGGCGCCGAGATGCCGCAGGCGGCACCAGTGGCCCTCGAGCACGTAAGGCACGTAGCAGCGCAGCTCGGCGACCCGCTTGGCGATGATCGTGGCGTCCTTGAAATCGGAGCGATCCCGGGTGAAGTCCTCTTCCTCGCGGCCCCGGTGCACCAGCATCGGGTTCACGCACACCAGCTCCACGCCACGGGCACGAGCACGGTCCAGCAACGGCTTCCAACGATGACCGGTCGGCTCGCAGCCCAGCACCACGCCAGCGAACCCGGCATCCCGGGCGATCGGAGCGGCCCAGTCCAGGATCTCGTCGATCACCCAGGCGTCACCGTCGAACATGCGACGAGCCAGCACCACCGAGTCGTGATCGGTCACGACCGCCGCCTGCTTCGCCGACGCCAGATCGACCGCCACCACCGCGACATCGCGGCGCACGATCGAACGCAGTCTCGTCAGCTTCTCGTTGCGTCGACGATCACCACGCGTGAGCGGCCTACGGTTGGACACAGCATCCTCCTCGGGAGTGGTTGGTCAGCAACCCGAACCCTCGCGAGGGGGATGCAGCGCGTGGGGGACCCCGACTCAACCTCTACCGGGACTTACTAGGCGCCGGCCGACCGGTGAGGGCCCCAGGCTCCGCCTCTGGACCGTGGCGGGCACCTTTTCCGCTCGGCCTCTAGGTTGACGCCATGACCGGCTCGGGCTTCATCCTCGGCGTCGACCTCGACGGCGTGTGCGGCGACTACACGGGCGCGCTGCGCGACGTGGTGGCCGAGCGCACGGGCGTCGGCCTCGAGCGCCTGCCGCTCGAACGCTCATGGGACTTCAGCGAGTGGGGCCTGAGCGCCGCCCAGTTCGAGGAGCTGCACCAGGCGGCGGTGATGGAGCACCGCATCTTCCGGACCATGCCGGCGCTGCCGGGCTCGGCCGAGACGCTGTGGCGCCTGTCCGACGCGGGCGTGTGGATCCGCATCATCACCCACCGCCTCTACGTCAACTGGGGGCACGCCACGGCGGTGGCCGACACGGTCGACTGGCTCGACGAGGTCGGCATCCCGTACCGCGACCTGTGCTTCCTCGGCGCCAAGCCCCAGGTCGAGGCCGACTGCTACATCGAGGACGCCCCGCACAACGTGCTCGCCCTCCGCGACAGCGGCGCCCACGTCGTGGTGTTCGACCAGCCCTACAACCGCGAGGTCGACGGGCCGCGAGCGGCCGACTGGGCCGAGGTCGAGCACCTCGTCGGGTCGCGCGTCGCCGATCTGGGCCTGTCGCTCCAGGCCCCCTTGCCCGGGTTCGAGGACGCCGCCAACCGCCTGCGCCGCGTGCGCCACGACGTCGGTTAGCGGCCGAGCGCACAGGGCGCTCGGCAGTGCCTGCGCGTGGCGACCCGGCGCGGGAGCACCAGCTCGACAGCCCGGCCGACCGGCGATGCAGCACGGTGACCGGCAGCGACGTGACCTCTCCGCGCCGTCCCCTGGTGCTGGTCCGGCGGGGGCGGGTCGCGGTCCACCCCCTACGCTGCGGCCATCGACTGGTCAGGGATCGCCGGAGCCGCCGCGCTCGCCGCCGCCTGCGCCGTTCCGCTCGCCCTCACGGCGTGGGCGCTGCTCGACGCGGCGCGCCGGCCCGAGTGGGCCTGGGCGCTGGCCGGGAGGCGCCGGGTCGTGTGGCTGGCCGCCATCCTGTTCGGCGCCATGACGCTCGTGGTGGGCCTGGCGGTGTCGTGCGCCTACCTGCTGCGGGTGCGACCCGAGGTCGGGGCGGCCGAGCAGGGCCGGATCCCCGACCGCTCCCGCCCCGCGTCCCGGCCGGGGCCGGGACCGGCGGGGCCGAACAGCGCCGCCGGCGGCGGCCCGTAGCGGCCCTGCAGGAAGTGGGCGATGGCCAGCATCCGGGCGCGGGGCGCCCAGTACGGGCCGCGCCGGTCGGGCACGACGCCGCCGGCGCCGAGCTGCCAGAGGGCGATCACCAGCCGGATGAACGCGTGGTAGCGCCCCGAGTGCTCCTTCACCATCAGCAGCGTGTTGCGGAGCTGCAGGTAGTCGACCACCGCGGCCCGTGACCCGACGTGCTGGTTGCGGATCTCCGCGCCGCGGACGACCCCGACCTGCCATCCGGCCGCCTTGGCCCTGATCGCCAGCTCGGCCTCCTCGCAGTAGGCGAAGTACCGCTCGTCGAACAACCCCACCTCCTGCAGGCAGGCGCGCCGGGCCACCATCAGCGTGCCGTGGGGGTAGCCGGCCGGCTCCCAGCCGTCGACGACGGTCGCGGCCGCGGGGATGGCGCCGAAGTAGCGGTCGACGATCGGCGTGAGGTTGTCGCCCACGTCCGCCGAGGCGAGACCGGCGCGGTCCTGGGCGGCGGTGACGCCCACCAGGCGGCCCAGGCAGCCGGGCAGGGGCGAGGCGTCGTGGGGGCAGACGGCCAGCCACTCGGCGGGGTCGTGCGCCAGGCACCAGCGGAGCCCGGCGTTGGCACCCGGACCGAAGCCGGTGTTGGTGCCGAGGGGCAGCCACTCGACGCCGGCGGGCAGTCCGGACCGCACCTGGTCCTGCGCGGCGGGCGCCGACCCGTTGTCGACGACCACGATCCGCAGGTCCACCCCCTGGGCACGGAACTGCTCGACGGTCGTCAGCACCGCGTCGGGTTGGTCGCGGTGGACGACCACCAGGTCGACGGCGGGGGGAGCCATCGACTGATCTTGGCGGCGGGCACCCGGCGGGCGCCATTCCCCGGGCCCGCGGCGCCCCGCCGCCCGTGCCCGGCACGCGCCCGGCACGCGCCCGGCACGCGCCCGGCAGGTGGCCGGCAGGTGGTCGAACCGGGTCGGCGCCGTCGCGCCGGGCGCGATCCCGCCGACCCGGTACGCGAACGGCCGCACCGGGCCGGCCTGAGGCCGGTCCGGGGTCGCGGTCTAGCATCAGCGGCTCGTGACCCCGACCGTCCCCGACCTCGACCCGGCCCGCCGGCTCCTCGCCTTCTGCGACGCCTCGCCCTCGCCGTACCACGCCTGCGCCACCGCGGCGGCGCTGCTCGGCGAGGCCGGCTTCACGCGGCTGGCCGAGGACGCGGCCTGGCCCGGCGAGCCCGGACGGTTCTACCTCGTGCGGGGCGGCAGCCTCATCGCCTGGTCGACGGGGGCGGGCCACGCCGCGCACGACGGCTTCCGCATCGTGGGCGCGCACACCGACAGCCCCAACCTGCGGATCAAGCCGCAGCCCGACGTCGTCCGGGCGGGTGTCCGCCAGTTCGGCGTCGAGGCCTACGGCGGCGTGCTGCTCAACAGCTGGCTCGACCGCGACCTCGGCCTGTCGGGCCGGGTGGCGGTGCGACGCAACGGCGGCGGGGCCGTGGTGCGGCTGCTGCGGGTCGATCGGCCGGTCTGCGCCATCCCCCAGCTCGCCATCCACCTCGACCGCAGCCTCGCCACCGACGGTCTGCTCGTCGACGCCCAGCACCACCTCACGCCCCTGTGGGGCATCGAGCCGCCGGCCGGCACCCACCCGCCGGCGGGGACGACCGGCGGCGACGGGTTCGTCGGGTTCGTCGCCCACGAGCTGGGCGTGGCGGCCGGCGACGTGCTCGGCTGGGACCTCATGCTCCACGACCTGGCGCCCGGCGCCCTGGTGGGCCGGGACGACGAGCTGATCGGCTCCGCCCGCCTCGACAACCTGGCCTCGTGCTGGGCCGCCGTCGAGGCGCTGGTCGACGTCGCCCCCTCCGCCCGCGAGGGCCAGGTGCCGATGGTGTGCCTGTTCGACCACGAGGAGATCGGGTCGACGTCCGACCGCGGCGCCGCCTCGTCGTTGCTGCCCACGGTGGTCGAGCGGTCGGTGGCCGCCCGGGGCGGCGATCGCGAGGCCCTGCACCGGTCGCTCGCCCGGTCGGCCTGCCTGTCCGCGGACATGGCGCACGCCACCCACCCCAACTACGCCGACCGTCACGACCCCCAGCACCCGATCGTCCTCAACGGCGGACCGGTGCTGAAGGCCAACGCCAACGTGCGCTACGCCACCGACGCCCCCGGCAGCGCGCTCGTCGCGCTGGCCGCCGAGCAGGCCGGGGTCCCGCTCCAGCGGTTCGCCATGCGCAGCGACCTGCCCTGCGGGTCGACCATCGGGCCGGTGACGGCCGCCCGGCTCGGCATCACCACCGTCGACGTCGGCATGCCCCAGCTCGCCATGCATGCCGCCCGCGAGCACGCCGGCAGCCACGACCCGGGCCGCTACCGGGCGCTGCTCGCCGCGTTCCTCGCCCCCGCCTGACGTCGTCCGGGGGCCATCCCTTCGACGTGGCCGTCGATCCTGGGCACTTCGGCCGCACCGGCTACGTCGATCGCGCCCTCCCGGCCGGTGCCGGGCTGATCGGCCGAGCGGATAGGACGCTCGCCACGGCCTACGCGTGGCGATTGGGGGTGGAAGCACCGGCTCGACAGCTCGGCCGACCGGCGATGTAGCACGGTGACCGGCAGCGACGTGACCCATCCGCGCATGCTCTGCGCGGCCCCGTTGCCCCTCAGCGGGGGCGGGCGGCCCAGGGGTGCTCGGCCAGGAACAGGCGGCGGGCGCCGGCTGCCGTGCGGGGCCCGTAGGTGCGGTGGGCCCCCGTCGAGGTCCGGCGCACCGTCTCGGCCTGCTCGGCCGCGGGCCCG
>DASSGC010000325.1:0-5065 GCA_035693765.1 Acidimicrobiales bacterium | reverse complement strand
CGGCCGCCGCCAGCGTCGTGATGAGCGCCACCCAGCGGTGGACGTTCTCCTCGGTCCTGGGGATGAGCAGCATCACGAGCGCGCCCGCCAGCGGCAGGAACACCATGAGCGTCAGGCCCCAGTCGGAAAGGACTTGGTTGTTGTCCATCGATGACCTTTGGCGTTGCCCGTCAGACGAAGATGATGAAGGCGCCGGCGAGCACGGCGGCCGCCCCGAACAGGAGCGCGCCGTACTGCTGGACCTTCCCGGAGGTGAGCTGGCGGAAGACCTGGCCGCCGCTGTTGGCGGCCGAGGCCGACGAGTTGATCGCACCGTCCACCACCTGCTGGTCGATGCGGTTGTAGACGAAGCGGCCGGCCACGGTGGAGAGCCGCCCGGCGCCGTTGACGACGCCGTCGATGACGTACTGGTTGATCCAGTTGACGCCCCGGGCCACCGGGCCCGTCACGCCGCCGGCGATCATGTCGGTGTAGAGGCGGTCGAAGTAGTACTTGTTGACCAGCACCGTGTAACCGCCCCGGGCCAGCCGGTTGCGCTCGGTGATGCCGTGGGGCCCGGCACCCCGCCAGAACCACACGTAGGCGAGGCCGATGCCGACGAGCCCGATGACCGTGCTGCCCACCGCCACGCCGAGCGAGAACTCGGGGTGGGTGAAGTTCACGCTCGGGAAGTACAGGCCCTTCGGCTCGAAGTAGTGCTCGAACCGCAGCTCGGTGGCGTCGGGGCTCAGCGCCGAGGGGAGGTTGGCGAGGCCCGCGGTGGCGCCGAGCGCCGCCAGGATCCACAGCGGGACCGTGATGCGGGGCCCCGACTCGTGCGGGTGGCCGTGCCCGCGGAACTCGCCGAAGAACGTGAGCCAGATGACCCGGGTCATGTAGGCGGCGGTCATCATGGCGCCGAGGACGCCGACCACCAGGAACGCCGTGTAGTTGCCCTCGCCACCGAGCTGGGTGGCCCCGGCCAGGATCTCGTCCTTCGACCAGAAGCCGGCCAGCGGGAACAGGCCGATGAGGGCCGCGGCGGCGATCATGAACGTCTTGTAGGTGTGCGGCATCCACCTGCGCAGGCCACCCATGTCCCTGCGCATGTCGAAGCTGTGCACCGCGTGGCTCACCGAGCCCGAGCCCAGGAACAGGCACGCCTTGAAGAAGGCGTGGGTGAACAGGTGGAAGAAGGCGGCGGTCCAGGCGCCGATGCCGAGCGCCATGACCATGTAGCCGAGCTGCGACACGGTCGAGTAGGCGAGCACCTTCTTGATGTCGTTCTGGACGAAGGCCAGGCCCGCCCCGCCGAGGACGGTCACGCCGCCCACGACGGCCAGCAGGTTGACGCTCGACGTGCCGATCGAGAAGCCCTCGAAGAACACCGCGTAGAGCCGGCCCACCATGTAGATGCCCGCCACGACCATGGTGGCGGCGTGGATGAGCGCGGACACCGGCGTGGGACCGGCCATGGCGTCGGGCAGCCAGGTGTGCAGCACGAACTGGCCCGACTTCGACATGACCGCGGCCACGAGGCAGCACGACGCCACCAGCAGGGCCGTGTGGCTGATGTCGCCGGAGAGGGCCAGCGAGTTGATCGCCACGATGTCGAAGGTGCCGCCCGCCGCCCAGAACAGCGTGATCACGCCGACGATCAGGCCCACGTCGCCCACGCGGTTGGTGATGAACGCCTTGAGGGCGGCGTCGCTGTTGGCCTTCTCCTCCCACCAGTGCCCGATGAGGACGTAGGAGCACACGCCGACCAGCTCCCACATGGTGATGAGCTGGATCGTCGACTTGGCGATGACCAGGCCGAGCATCGACGCCGTGAACAGCGACAGGAAGGCGAAGAAGTGGGTGTAGCGGCGGTCGCCGCCCACGTAGTCGGTGGAGTAGACGTGGACCAGCAGCGACACCAGCGTGACGACGAGCAGCATCATCGCCGCGGGGCCGTCGAGCAGCATGCCGACCTTGATGTCGACGCCGCCGTTCTGGAACCAGGTCCACTCCTTCGTGACCGGCTCCACCTGGAAGTGGGCTTCCTCGGCCTGCTCGGCGTGCTCGCCCTCCTGGGCGGGGGCCGCGCTCTCGACGCCCGCCGCGAGGCCGTGCTCGCCACCGCCCTCCTCGACCACCTCCTCGCTGTGGGTCCCGGACTCGTGCTCGGCGTCGTCGACGTGCCCGAACCACTGGACGTTGGTGGCCAGCGCCAGCACGAAGGCGAGGCCGACGGCGGCGATGCCGATCTCGCTGCCCTTGCGGGGCAGGCGCTTCCCGAAGAACAGGATCAGGAAGAAGCTGGCCGCGGGGATGAGGGGGATGACCCAGGCGTTGTCGAGCACGGTCAGCCTCTCATCGAGTCGACGTCGTCGAGGTCGACGCTCGACCGGTTGCGGTAGATGATCAGCACCATCGCCAGCCCCACGCCGACCTCGGCGGCGGCCACGGCGATGACGAACAGGGCGAACACCGCGCCGGCGATGTCGCCGTGCAGGGCCCCGAAGGCCAGCAGGTTGATGTTGACCGCGTTGAGGATCAGCTCGATCGACATCAGCACCAGCACGGTGTTCTTGCGGGCGATGGCCCCGTACACGCCGATGCAGAAGAGGATCGCCCCCAGCAGCAGGAACTGGTTGACCATGACGTCGCTCATCACCGGTCCTTCCGGGCGATGACGATGGCGCCGACGAGGGCGGCCAGCAGCAGGACCGACACCACCTCGAACGGCACCAGGTAGGTGGAGAAGATCGAGTCGCTCACGGCGGCCGTGTTGCTGGCGGCACCGTTGTTGGCGATGGTGAGCGCCCGCTCGGTGGGCAGCTTGTCGTCGCCGAAGTAGTCGACCAGCGCGTAGCCCATGACCCCCACCAGCAGCAGGCCGGTCAGCACCCCGACCCACCAGTGGTCGTTGGTCATGTCGCCCTCGCGCCCGATGCGGGCCCGGGTCAGCATGATGCCGAACAGCATCAGCACCATGATCGCCCCGATGTAGACGAGGATCTGCGTGACCGCCACGAACTCGGCGGCCAGGATGATGAACTGCGCGGCCACGCCGGCGAACACCACGATGAGGGCCAGGGCGGCCCGCACCACGTTGCGGCTGGTCACCACCGACAGGGCGGCGACCACCATGACGGCCGCGATGGCGTAGAAGAAGATGTTCTGGGCCATCAGCGGGGGACCTTGCGCACCTTCTGCTCCGACCCGGCCTCGTAGGGCTCGAAGTCGGGGACGGCCTGCATCCACTCCCCGAGCCGCTCCTTGTCGTGGAGCAGGTCGGCGAGCCGCAGCTCGGAGTACTCGTACTCGGGGCTCCAGAACAGGGCGTCGAACGGGCACACCTCCACGCAGATGCCGCAGTACATGCAGAGCGCGTAGTCGATGTCGAACCGGTCGAGCTTGTTGACCGAGCGGGGCTTGCCACCCGGCCGGCGCGGCGGCGCCGTGTCCTTGTGGCCCTCGATGTAGATGCACCAGTCGGGGCAGCTACGGGCGCACAGCATGCAGACGGTGCAGTTGTCCTCCTTGAGGGCGATGACGCCGCGGGACCGGGCCGCCGGCGCCTCCTTCTCGTGGGGGTACTGCACCGTCGCCGCGCCCTTGGACGGTGCGGGGATGAGGGTCTTGAGGCCCCGGGCCGGGAACATGGTGCGGCCCATGGTCTTGAGCGTGACGCCCAGGCCCTTCACCAGGCCCGGCGCCTTCGGAGCGGACAGCTTGGCCATCAGAAGGCCACCTTGAGGGCCATGGTCGCCAGGATGTTCACCAGCGACAGGGGGATGAGGATCTTCCAGGCGAGCTGCTGGAGCTGGTCCTCCCGGAAGCGGGGGTAGGTGAACCGCACCCAGAACACCAGGAAGGCCACGATCATGATCTTGACCAGCAGCACGACCGGTCCGACCACGTTCATGTAGTTGGCGTCGAGGTCGGCGCCGGGCAGCGCCCAGCCGCCGAGGAACAGCGTGGCGGCCACCGCCGCGAAGGCGCCCGCGCTGGCGAACTCGGCGATGAAGAACAGCAGGAACCGCATGCCCGAGTACTCGGTCATGTAGCCCGCCACCAGCTCCGACTCGGCCACCGGCATGTCGAACGGCGTCTGGGTGAGCTCGGCCTGCATCGCCACCAGGAAGATGAAGAACCCGATGATCTGGGTGAAGAGGAACGGGTTGCCGATGCCGCCGAAGCCGAAGATCTCGCCGTCGTGCTGGGCTGCGACGATGCCCTGCATGTTGAGCGTGCCGGCCTGGATGACCACGCCCACCACGGCCAGCACCATCGGCAGCTCGTAGGCGATGAGCTGGCCGGCGGCCCGCAGGCCGCCCAGCAGCGAGTACTTGTTGGCGGAGGCCCAGCCGGCGATGAGGATGCCGAGCACCGAGATCGACGACACGGCCAGGATCCAGAAGATGCCGACGTCGAGGTCGGTGAACCAGGCGTCGGGGCCGAACGGCACGGCCAAGTAGATGAGGAACACCGAGGCCACCACCACGTAGGGGGCCATGGCGAACAGGCGCCGGTCGGCCCGCCAGGGGACGATGTCCTCCTTCTGGATCCACTTGCCGACCTCGGCCAGGAGCTGCATCGAGCCGTAGGGGCCGGCCTCCATGGGGCCGAGCCGGCTCTGCATGAAGCTCATCATCTTGAACAGGAAGACGTAGACGAGCGTGCCCGCCGGGATGAGCACGGCCACCAACACGCCCACGGACCGCAGGAACGTCTGCTGCCAGTACGCCAGGTCGACAGCGATCGTGACGCCGCTCACCGGTCGATGTCCCCCAGGATGAAGTACAGCGACGCCAGGATCGTGATGATGTCCGGCACGTAGACGCCGCGCAGCAGCCACGGCACGACCGACACGTTCGAGAAGCTGGCCGAGCGGATCTTCACCCGGAACGGCCCCAGGTCACCCTTCGAGACCACGTAGTAGCCCATGGCGCCGAGCGGGTTCTCGGTCTCGACGTAGGCCTCGCCGGCCGGCACCTTGATGATGCGGGGGACCTTGGCCATGATCGGCCCGCCCGGCAGCCCGTCGCAGAGCTGGTCGATGATCTTCGTCGCCTCGCGGGTCTCCTGCAGGCGCACC
>DASSGC010000324.1:0-2176 GCA_035693765.1 Acidimicrobiales bacterium | reverse complement strand
CGCTCGCCACGGCCTACGCGTGGGGATTTGGCAGGGAAGCACCAGCTCCACAGCTCGGCCGACCGGCAACGCAGCACGGTGACACGCGCCGGCGTGACCTATCCGCGCACACTCTGAGCGGCGCCGGGCGTCAGCCGGGCGTGAACCGCTTCTGCAGCTCGAACTTCACGATCTTGCCCGACGGGTTGCGGGGCAGCGCGTCGACCAGCTCGAGCTGCTCGGGCAGCTTGCGGGTGATGAGGCCGGCGTCGAGCAGGTGCTGCTTCATGCCCTCGAACGTGATCGGCTCGGCGCCCGGGGCGGTCACCACCACGGCGCAGGCCCGCTCGCCGCTGTCGGGGTCGGGCAGGCCGACCACGGCCACGTCCGCGATCTGCGGGTGCGTGAAGAGCAGGTCCTCGACCTCCTTCGCCGAGATGTTCTCGCCCTTGCGGATGATCACGTCCTTCAGGCGGCCGGTGATCGTGAGGTTGCCCTCGGCGTCGAGCGTGCCGAGGTCGCCGGTGCGGAACCAGCCCTCGCCGTCGAACGCGTCGCCGTCGAGTGCCGGGTCGAGGTAGCCGAGCGTGACCTGGGGGCCCTTGGCCCGCACCTCGCCCTCCTCCCCCACCTCGGCCTCGCGCCCCTCGGCGGTCACGATCCGGAGCCGGGTCCCGGCCACGGCGGGGCCCTCGGTGGTGGCCAGCACGTCGTCGGGGGCGTCGTGGCGGTTCATGGTGAGGATCGGCGCCTCGGTCATGCCGTAGCCCGAGACCACCCCCACCCCGAACGCCTCCTTCAGCTCGTAGTGCAGGCTGGGCGGCTTGGGGGCGCCGCCGCCGGGGAACGACCGGATCCGGGGGAACAGCTTCTCCCCGGGCGGCAGGCCCTGCTGGGCCTTGAGGTACGTCTGGTGGAAGAAGGTGCCGGCACCGCCCTGGGTGATGTCCTCCCGGCGGAGCAGGTCGAGGGTGGTGGCCGGGTCGAACGCCTCGTCGAGGACGAAGGTGAGGCCGTAGGCCACCGCCGCGTAGATGTAGACGCCGCCGGCGATGTGGGTGATGGGGAACACGAAGGCGAAGCGGTCGTCCTCGGCCAGGCCGAGGCGCTCGGACATGCCGACCGACGCCGCGCTCAGCGAGCGGTCGCCGTGGCGGGCACCCTTGGGCTCCGCCGTCGTGCCCGAGGTGTAGTACAGGAACCGCACCGGCACGTCGCCCGCGGCGGTCATGTCGTCGTCGGGCGGGGGCGCCAGCGTGGCGGGGTCGCCCTCGGGCAGCTTCCGGTCGCTCACCAGCACCTCGGTCCCGGTGCCCTCCGTGACCGCCGCGGCCATGGCCGCGTAGTCGAAGCCGCGCCACACGGACGGGACGATCAGCAGCGACGCCGCCGCCTGCCGGACGATGAAGCCGACCTCCCGCTCGCGGTAGATGGGCAGGATCGGGTTCTGCACGGCGCCGAGGCGGCGCAGCGCGCCGAACAGCACCATCGCCTCCAGCGTGGTCGGCTGCACCCACGACACGACCGTGCCGTCGCCGACGCCGAGCGCCGCCAGCCCGGCGGCCACCCGCTCGCACCGGTCGTGGTAGTCGCCGAAGGTCATCCGGCGGCCCGTCTCGTCGACCGCCATCTCGCGGTCGGGGGTCTCGCCGGCCCGGCGGACGATCAGATCCCAGATGTTGCGAGCCTCGAGCACCGGCCCTCCCCCTCGTCGTCGACACCATGTGCGCGTCGTTCGCCGCCAGATATCTGACGGTGCGTCAGAGACTAGCGTCGCAGCGCGCGGCCCGGGTCAGAGCCCGAGGAGGTGCTCCAGGCCGAAGGTGACCCCCGGGTGGCGGGCCACCTCCTTCACCGCCAGCACCACGCCCGGCATGAAGCTCGACCGGTCGTAGCTGTCGTGGCGGATGGTGAGCGTCTGCCCGGTCGTGCCGAGGAGGACCTCCTGGTGGGCCACCAGCCCCCGCAGGCGCACCGAGTGGACCGGGATGTTCCCCGGTCCCTTGGCGCCCCGGGCGCCGGGCAGCACCTCGGTGCGGGTCGGGTCGTCACCCCAGTCGGCCGAGGCGGCGGCCATCCGCTGCAGCGTCGCCAGCGCCGTGCCCGAGGGGGCGTCGAGCTTGGCGTCGTGGTGCAGCTCGATCACCTCCGCCGTCTCGAACCACGGCGCCGCGATCTCGGCGAACCGCATCATCAG
>DASSGC010000323.1:0-5056 GCA_035693765.1 Acidimicrobiales bacterium | reverse complement strand
TTCTCGGGCAACCACCCGTACGCGCTCGACGTGGCGACCGAGTGCCGGGCCCGGCACGGTGCCGACGCCGACACGGCGTCACTTCTGCGCCTGACGGTGGCACGCAACCGCGCCGACGCCCGCCGGGGGTCGTGGCGTCTGGTCGACAAGCTGAGCTGGCGCAACCTGCGGCGCTTCGTGTCGAAGCCCTACTGACCCGGCCGGTCCGGCGGCGGTGCCGTCAGCGGCGGCGCAGGAAGATGTAGAGGATCGCGGCCATCCGGTCGGGGGCGACGGCGCGCCACAGCCGTTCGACCCGCTCGGCGATGGCCGAGTTGCCGCCGTAGGCCATGTTGGGCCACACCGCGAAGGAGAGGTCCTCCCACTCGGGCCCGAACGCCTCGGCGACGGCCTCGACCGAGTTGAGCCGGTAGCGGGTGGGGAACACGTCCTCGGCCTTGCGATCGGGCTGCAGCCGGCGCAGGGCCCGGACGTGCCACTGGTTGGGCACCAGGCGGGCGCCCCACGCGATGTAGCCCGCCTTGTTGGGCGTCCGCCCGCACAGCCAGCCCCCGGGCTTCACGATCCGGGTGCACTCGGCGGTGAACCACGCCGGGTCGTCGACGTGCTCGATCACCGACTCGGCCAGCACCAGGTCGGCCCAGCCGTCGTCGACGGGCAGCGGCTTGACCCCGTCGACCACGTGGGCCTCGTCGAGCGCCGGGTTGGTCATGACGGCGTCGTCGACGTCGACCCCCACGATGCGCCCGGCGACGTCGCGCAGGTCGCGCAGCGCCCGGCGGCGGTCGGAGGGGTCCTCCAGCCACTCGGCCCGGCCGGCGCCGAAGTCCACCACGCGGGCGCCCTCGGGCAGCAGCGACCGCACGCGCTCGTAGAAGTCGACCGTCAGGTCGTTGGTCAGGAACCCGCCGACCGCGTCGCTCCGCCGCTGCGCCTCTGCTCGTCTCACCCCTGGCCTCCCAGCCCACGAACGCGGCGACGATAGCGCGGCGCCCCGGTCGGAACCCGCTGTCGCCCCGTGGGGGGCCGCCGGTAGCCTCGGCCACCGTGGCACCCCGGGTCCTGGTCATCGACAACTACGACAGCTTCGTCTACAACCTCGTTCAGTACCTGGGTGAGCTGGGGGCCGAGCCGCTGGTCCACCGCCACGACGAGCTGGGTCTCGACGAGATCGTGGCCCTCGATCCCGACGCGGTGCTGATCTCGCCCGGCCCCGGCCGTCCCGAGGACGCGGGCCTGTCCAACCAGGTCATCCAGCGCTTCGCCGGTCACCGGCCCGTGCTGGGTGTGTGCCTCGGCCACCAGTGCATCGGGCAGGTGTACGGCGGCGACGTCGTGCGGGCCCCCGAGATCATGCACGGGAAGACCTCGCTCATCCACCACGACGGCGCGGGCGTGTTCGCCGGGCTGCCCCGCCCGTTCGAGGCCACCCGCTACCACAGCCTGGTGGTCGAGCGGTCGTCCGTGCCACCCGACCTGGAGGTCACGGCGTGGACCGACGACGGCACGGTGATGGGCCTGCGCCACCGGACGCTGGCGGTCGAGGGCGTGCAGTTCCACCCGGAGTCGATCCTGACCGGTTGCGGGCACGACCTGCTGCACAACTTCCTCGACCAGGTGGCCGCCCCCGCCCGCTGACCCGAGCGCCGGCTCGACGGCTCGGCCGACCGGCGATGCAGCACGGTGACCGGCGGCGACGCGGCCGATCCGCGCCAGCGCCCCAGGACGTCACCCGTCGACGGGACCCTGCATCGGCTGGAGCGAGCACGGCCACGCGTCGCCGTTGAACGGCGCGAGCGGCTTGCGCATGGCGTCGAGCCGGCAGTCGACGTCCTGCACCAGCAGGCCCACGGTCAGCGCGGGGTCCCAGACGCCGGCCCGGGCCACGTGCGGGGTGTCGGGGACCAGCGGCCGGAAGGTGACCAGCCCGTTGACCGCGCAGGCGGCGACCACCACCCAGAGGAAGCGCCGGGTGTTGCGGTGGCTGGCCGCCAGCCACAGCAGCAGCATGGCGAGGGCGGGCAGCAGGTGGGTGAACTTCCAGGGCAGCACGAAGTAGAGCGCCTCGCTGACGGCGAGTCCCGCCACGCCGACCCGCAGCATGGGGTCGTCGTCCCACCGCCGCAGCGCGGCGATCAGGGCCGGGACGGCGACGGCCAGCACGACCACCAGCACGCCGCCGGCGGTGAAGTAGTTCTTGTAGACGAACCGGCCCAGGTTGTTGCCGAACGAGCGCCAGCCCTCGGCGGTCTCGAACAGCTCGTGCGACCGGTCGTAGGCGAGCCAGCCGGGCAGGTAGAGGAGCGCGCCGGCGGGGAGGGCCGCCAAGGCGGTGCGGGCGGCGGGCCGGCGCTGGTCGGGATCCCAGGCCACCGCGGCCAGGAAGGCCACGATCAGGAGGGCGCTCGACAGCCGGGTGCCGATGGCGAGGGCGAAGAGCACCGGTGCCCAGCCGGTCCTCCCCCGCACCTGGGCCAGCGCCCCGCCCAGGAAGAAGGCCATGGCCCACATGAAGTCGCCGGTGGAGGCGCCCGCCACCAGGGCGATCGGCGAGGCGAGGAAGGCGAGGGCGACCAGATCGCCGTTGGGCCGGCCCCAGGCCCGCACCAGCCGGGCCAGGCAGACGACCGCGGCGGCGGTGACGGCGGCGGTCGCCAGGTTGACCAGCAGGTGGCCGCCGACCGGGTCGAGCACGGCGACGAGGGCCTCGAACACCGGCACGCCGGGCGGGCGCGAGGGCACGTAGTCGCCCCGCCGGATCGTCTCGGCGCTGGTGATCACGTCGGTGACGTCGATGTCGGTGCCGTAGCCCATCCACAGCTGGGGGAGGGTGACGGCGGCCGTGATCAGCACCAACGCCCGGTCGCCGAGACCCGCACGGGGCGTCGTGGGCGCGGTGGCCACCCCGGCGGGTCCGGGCGCGGGCGCCGTGGGCCGGCCCGCCGCAGGTGCGGGCGCGCTCAGTTCCCCCTCAGCAGCCCCCTGCGTCGTCATCCCGCCCCGAACCTACCGGGCGGTACGACTCCCCGCCCACCGGCGGGCCAGGGACGCCGCCGGCGCCGTCTCCGCAAAGTTGCAAACGAGACACTCAACTTTTATCATCGACCGGGTTCAAACGGCTCCGCCGCCACCCCTACACCCACCTCCCTGGAGGCAACATCATGCCCAAGGCTGTCGGCATCGACCTCGGCACCACCAACTCCGTCGTCGCTGTCCTCGAGGCCGGCGACCCGGTGGTCATCCCGAACGCCGAGGGATCGCGCACCACCCCCTCGGTCGTCGCGTTCTCCAAGGGCGGCGAGGTCCTGATGGGCGAGGTCGCGAAGCGCCAGGCGATCACCAACCCCGACCGCACCATCCGGTCGGTGAAGCGCCACATGGGCACCAACTGGTCGATCGACATCGACGGCAAGGCCTACACGGCGCAGGAGATCTCGGCCCGGACGCTCCAGAAGCTGAAGCGTGACGCCGAGGCCTACCTCGGCGACACGGTCACCCAGGCCGTCATCACCGTGCCCGCCTACTTCGACGACGCCCAGCGCACCGCCACCAAGGAGGCGGGCCAGATCGCCGGGCTCGAGGTGCTCCGCATCATCAACGAGCCCACGGCGGCCGCCCTCGCCTACGGGCTCGACAAGGAGGGCGCCGACCAGACCGTCCTCGTGTTCGACCTCGGCGGCGGCACCTTCGACGTGTCGATCCTCGAGATCGGCGACGGCGTGTTCGAGGTGAAGTCGACCCACGGCGACACCCAGCTCGGCGGCGACGACTGGGACCAGCGGGTCATCGACTGGCTCGTCGGCCAGTTCAAGGCGGCCCACGGCGTCGACCTCGCGGCCGACAACATGGCCCTCCAGCGGCTCAAGGAGGCCGCGGAGAAGGCCAAGATCGAGCTGTCCCAGGTGCAGCAGACCCAGATCAACCTGCCGTTCATCACGGCCACCAGCGAAGGCCCGCTGCACCTCGACGAGTCGCTCAGCCGGGCCAAGTTCCAGGAGCTGACCGCCGACCTCATCGAGCGCTGCCGCGGGCCGTTCGAGCAGGCCATCAAGGACGCGGGCCTGTCCAAGGACGACCTCGACCACGTCATCCTGGTGGGCGGGTCGACCCGCATGCCGGCGGTGCACGACCTGGTGAACGACCTCACGGGCAAGGAGCCCCACAAGGGCGTCAACCCCGACGAGGTCGTGGCCGTGGGCGCCGCCATCCAGGCCGGCGTGCTCAAGGGCGAGGTCAAGGACGTGCTGCTCCTCGACGTCACCCCGCTGTCGCTCGGCATCGAGACCAAGGGCGGCGTGATGACCAAGCTCATCGAGCGCAACACGACCATCCCGACCCGCCGCACCGAGGTGTTCACGACCGCCGAGGACATGCAGCCCTCCGTCGAGATCCACGTGCTGCAGGGCGAGCGCGAGATGGCCCAGTTCAACAAGACGCTCGGCAAGTTCCAGCTCGTGGATCTGCCCCCGGCGCCGCGGGGCGTGCCCCAGATCGAGGTCACCTTCGACATCGACGCCAACGGCATCGTGCACGTGGCCGCCAAGGACCGGGCCACGGGCAAGGAGCAGTCGATGACCATCACGGGCCAGTCGTCGCTCTCGAAGGACGACATCTCGCAGATGGTGCGCCACGCCGAGGCCCACGCCGAGGAGGACCGCCGCCGCCGCGAGGAGGCCGAGGTCCGCAACCAGGCCGACACGCTCGTCTACCAGACCGAGAAGCTGCTCAAGGAGCAGGGCGACAAGATCTCGGGCGACGAGAAGTCGGCGGTCGAGGACAAGCTGTCCGGCCTCAAGTCCGCGCTGTCGGGCTCCGACATCGAGGCGATCCGCTCGGCGACCGACGCCCTGATGTCGGCCAGCCAGACGTTCACCCAGAAGCTGTACGAGGCGGCCTCGGCCGAGAGCGCCGCGGCCGGCGGCCCCCAGGACGGGCCGTCGTCGGCCGGCCAGCCCACCGACGACGACGTGGTCGATGCCGAGATCGTCGACGACGAGGATCCGCGATGCCCGACGAGTCGTCGTCCCCCGACGAGGCCGCCCCCCGCGCCGAGCCC
>DASSGC010000322.1:0-10198 GCA_035693765.1 Acidimicrobiales bacterium | reverse complement strand
GGGCGGCGACGTCCTCGGCGTGCACCGCGGTGGCCTCCCGGGCCAGGAGCCGGGCCCGGGTCCGCCGGCTGAGGACGTCGTCGAGACTGGTCGCCATCTCGTAGCGGACGGCGTAGAGGGCCTCGACCCGCCGGTAGGGGAGCCCGGGCACCAGCGGCGCGGCGAGATCGGGGTCGGCCGCGACCATGGCGTCGAGGACGCCGGCCTCGCCGCCGTAGCGTTCGGCCAGATGGCGGTCGGCGGCACGGGCCTCCTCCCAGCCGTCGGCCCCTCGCAGCGCCAGCCGGCGGGTGCGGCTGCGGCCTGCTCGCCGGGGGAGCGGATCGCCGAGGGCGGCCACGGCGGCGTCCACCGCGTCCTCGGCCATCTCCCGGTACGTGGTCAGCTTCCCGCCGGTGACCGTCACCATCCCGCCCGGTGAGGTGGTCACCCGGTGCCGGCGTGACAGGTCGGCGGTGCGGTCGCTGGTGGCGTCGCTGACCAGCGGCCGGAGCCCGGCCCAGGTGGCGAGCACGTCGCCGGGCCCGAGCGGCTCGCGCAACGACCGGTTCAGCGCGTCGAGCAGGTAGGCGACGTCGTCGGGGGTGCACTGGGGATCGTCGACGTCGCCCTGGTAGTCGGTGTCGGTCGTGCCGACGTAGGTGACCGAGCCCGGCCCACCGACGGTCCCGTCGTCGCCGGGCCAGGGCACCACGAAGACCGACCGGCGGTCCTTCGGCACCGGCACCACCGCGGCGATGTCGTTGCGGACCTTGTCCCATGGGACGGTGATGTGGATGCCCTTGGCCGGGCGGATCGTCCGCGGCCGGGTGCGGTCGTCGAGCGAGCGCACGTCGTCGGCCCACACGCCGGTGGCGTTGACGACCACCCGGGCGGCGACCTCGATCTGCCCCGCGCCGGTCTCGACCACGGCGCCGGTGACCCGGTCGCCGTCCTTGACCAGCGCGGTCACCGGGGCATGGTTGGCGACGGTCGCGCCGAAGTCGAGCGCCGCGGTGCGGGCGATCGCCAGCGTCAGGCGGGCGTCGTCGGTCTGGGCGTCGTAGTACAGGTAGGCCCAGGCCAGCCGGTCGTCGAGGGTCGGCACGTGGGCGCGGGCGGCGTCGGCCTTGAGCCGGCGGTGCACCTTGCCGATGCGCAGGCCGCCCGTGAGGTCGTACATCCACATGGCCGAGCCGAGCGCACGGGCCACCTGCTTCGGGATGATGCCGCCCTTGCCGGTGAAGACGGGGATGAGGAACGGCAGGACCGTCACGAGGTGCGGGGCGTTGCGGAGCAGGCGCTGCCGCTCGTGGAGCGCCTCGTAGACCAGCCGCACGTCGCCGTTCTGCAGGTAGCGCAGGCCGCCGTGCACCAGCTTGGACGAGCGGGACGAGGTGCCGGAGGCGAAGTCGTCGCGTTCCACGAGCGCGGTGCGCAGCCCGCGCGCGGCGGCGTCGAGGGCGACGCCGGCGCCCGTGATGCCGCCGCCGATCACCAGCACGTCGAAGCGGCCGGCCGACAGGCTGTCGATGTTCGCGGTGCGGTCGAAGGTGCCGAGGGACATGCCGACTCCTGGGGGGATCGATCCGAGCCTAACGGCGGCGCTCCGGTAGGGTCGTGGCGCGGCGGGAGAGGCAAGACCTGTTGGCTGATCAAAGCTGTTAGATAACAATTATTGCAATCCAACAGTCGATGTCGATAGGTTCGTGTCGTGCGGTCACCCGAGGAGCTCACCTGGATCTTCCGAGCACGGGGCCTGAAGGTCACGCCCCAGCGCCAGGCGATCTTCCGCGTGCTCCACGGCTCGACCGTGCACCCGACCGCCGAGGCGGTCTACGACACCGTTCGCGCCGAGATGCCGACTATCTCGCTCCGCACCGTCTACCAGACGCTCAACGACCTGGCGGCGATGGGCGAGATCCAGGCCATCGACCTCGGCACCGGCTCGGCCCGCTTCGATCCGCACACCGGGCCCCACCATCACCTCGTCTGCGAGGGGTGTGGCACGGTGCAGGACCTCGAGGCCGAGTTCCCGGGCGTGGCGGTCCCGGACGGCAATCCGTTCGGCTTCACGGTCACGACCACACAGATCGTCTTCCGCGGGCGGTGCCGTACGTGCACGGCCGCCCCGGCAGGCGAAACGAGCGTCGCGGACCGCTCCGCGTCACCACCCATGCACAAGCACACCATCAGCCAGGAGGCAACACGTGCCTGAGATCAAGGGCAGCAAGACCCAGGAGAACCTGAAGGAGGCGTTCGCCGGCGAGAGCCAGGCCAACCGGCGCTACCTCTACTTCGCCCAGAAGGCCGACGTCGAGGGCTACCCCGACGTCGCCGCGCTGTTCCGCTCCGTCGCGGAGGGCGAGACCGGTCATGCGTTCGGTCACTTCGACTTCCTGGCCGAGGCCGGGGACCCGGTGACCAGCGAGCCCGTCGGCACCACCGCGGACAACCTCCGCTCGGCCATCGCCGGTGAGACCTACGAGTACACCGAGATGTACCCCGGCTTCGCTCGCACCGCCCGCGACGAGGGCTTCGACGAGGTCGCCGAGTGGCTGGAGACCCTGGCCCGGGCCGAGAAGAGCCACGCAGGCCGCTTCACGCAGGGCCTGGAGAACCTCTCCTGACCCGCTGCCGTGTCCCACGCCACCGACCCCGCTCCCCAGGGATCAGATGACGACCACGTACGATCCGTTCCACCCGAGGTACTTCGACGAAGCCGACCTCCGCGAGGAGATGAACCGGGTCTACGACCTGTGCCATGGATGCCGGCTGTGCTTCAAGTTCTGCAGCGCCTTCCCCACGCTGTTCGCCGCCGTCGACAAGCACGACGACCAGGACTCGGCCCGGATGACGGTGGCCGAGCAGGACCAGGTCGTCGACGAGTGCTTCAACTGCAAGCTCTGCTACGTCAACTGCCCCTACGTCCCCGGTCAGCACGAGTGGGCGCTGGACTTCCCCCGGCTGATGCTCCGGGCCGAGCAGGTGCTGCACCGCAACCGCCCCCGGCCGATCGCCGCCCGGCTGACCGACCAGGCCCTCGGCCGCACCGATCTCGCCGGCAAGGTGAACACCGCCCTCGCGCCGGTCGTCAACCGGGTGGTCGAGGCGCCGGGCGGTACCGGCCGCCGGTTGATGGCCAAGCTCACCGGCATCGCTGGCGAGCGGGTCCTGCCGCCCTACGCCCGCCAGCGCTTCTCGACCTGGTGGCGCACGCGCCGCGCCGCGCGCGCCGCGGCAGACGCCGCGCCCGGTGCGCGTGAGGCGATCCTCTTCCCCACGTGCATCGTCGAGTACCAGTCGCCCCAGATCGGCAAGGACCTCGTCCGCGTGTACGAGCGCAACGGCATCGCATGCTCGCTCCCGGCCGGGCAGGTCTGCTGCGGGGCGCCGTGGCTGCACAGCGGCGACGTCGACAACTTCCGCCGGCAGGGCCGGCGGAACGTGGCGCTGCTCGCCGGCGCCGTGCGCGCCGCGCAGGCCCGGGGCACCGAGCCGGCGATCGTCGTCCCCCAACCCACCTGCGGCTACGTGCTCAAGTACGACTACAGGGACTACATCGGCGGCGAGGACGCCGAGCTCGTGGCCCGGTACACCGCCGACTCCTCCGAGTACCTGATGAACCTGCACAGGGCGGAGGGTGGTGGGCTCGACGTCGAGTTCGGTGGCGAGGTGCCGGAGTCGGTGACCTACCACGCCCCGTGCCATCTGCGGGCCCAGAACGTCGGCCTCAAGAGCCGCGACCTGGTCGAGCTGACCGGCGCCAAGGTCACGGTCGTGGCCGAGTGCTCGGGCATCGACGGGATCTGGGGGTATCGCGAGGAGAACTACGAGGCGTCGCGCCGGGTGGCAGGGAAGATGGCCGCGGCCATCGACCGGGCGGGCGACGCACCGGTGGTGGGCGACTGCCACCTTGCCAACGGCGGCATCCTCCAGGAGACCGGCCGCACGCCGCAGCATCCGCTGTCGACGCTGGCCCGGGCCTACGGCATCCCCGAAGACTGAGCACCGACCGACCGATCACGATCGAGGACATCCGGCCATGAGCAAGCTCACCCTCTCCGACATCAGCGACCTGCGCGCCTACGAGCGCGAGCGCGACGAGTTCCGCCGCCGCGTCATCGCCCTCAAGCGCCGGCGGCGGGTCATGCTGGGCGACCTCGTCACCCTGCTCTTCGAGAACGGGCAGACGATCCGCTTCCAGGTCCAGGAGATGGCACGGGCCGAGAAGCTCATCCACGACGAGGCGATAGAGACCGAGCTGCACGTGTACAACCCGCTCGTCCCGGAGCCCGGCCAGCTCTGCGCCACGCTGTTCATCGAGCTCACCACGAAGGAGGCGCTCGAGGAGTGGCTGCCCCGGCTCGTCGGCATCGAGCGGTCGGTCGCGTTGCGGCTGCCCGACGGCGAGGTGGTGCGGGCCGTGGTCGACGAGGACCACGAGAAGCAGCTCACCCGCGAGGAGATCACCGCGTCGGTGCACTACCTGCGCTGGGAGCTCACTCCCGACCAGGTCGAACGGTTCGTGCGGGGACCGGTGACCCTGGTGGCCGATCACGCGCAGTACGCGGTCGAGACGCCACTCGGCGCGGAGACGCTCGCGGAGCTGAGCAGCGACCTGCGCGACGGCGGCTGAGCGCCCCGTCACGTCGACGCGCGCCGTCGCCCACGCCACGCACCGAAAGCCTTGCCATCACTCTGAGCGGGTGTCATTATCGACCGTCCTCTGGGGGCGGGCCATGGCAGCACGGCGGTTCGCATTGCCGGCTTGCGTGCGGCGTCCCGGGGAACAGAGACTCCGCCTCGGGGTTCGGCCCAGGGGCGGAGCCGCGACCGCGCAAAGACCTTCTCAGTCAACGGAGACTTAGTCGTCACCATGAAGCAGATCTGGCGTAAGCATGCCGCCTGCCGCGGGCTCGACCCGCTGATCTTCTACCCGGCCACCGACGACGAGGCAGAGATTGCCAAGGACGTGTGCGCCGAGTGCCCCGTCCGGGAGACCTGTCTCGAGCACGCCCTCGCGGTGCGGGAGAAGGAGGGCGTCTGGGGAGGCGCCACCGAGCGGGAGCGCCGGCGGATCATCCGCCAGCGCCGGCGAGCCTCCTAGGCGCGCCGCGTGGGCTTCGACGAGACGGGCGGCTGGCCGGCACTGCTGGGCCGGTTGTCCGGTGGGGGCGACCTCACCAGGGACGAGGCCCAGGCGGCCATGGCCGAGATACTCGACGGCGCGGCCACACCCGCGCAGATCGCGGGGTTCATCGTCGCCCTGCGGATGAAGGGCGAGACGGTGGACGAGCTGTCCGGGCTGGTCGGGGCGATGCTCGCCGTCGCCGAGCGCGTCGTCGTGCCCGACGTGCCGGGGGCCGCGCCCGTCATCGACGTCGTCGGCACCGGCGGCGACCAGGCCCACACGATCAACGTCTCCACGCTCGCCGCCCTGGTGGTGGCCGGCGCCGGCGGCCGGGTGTGCAAGCACGGCAACCGGGCGGCCTCGTCGTCGACCGGGACGGCTGATGTGCTCGAGGCGCTCGGCGTCCGCATCGACTGCGGACCGGCGGACGTCGCCCGCTGCGTGGCCGAGGCGGGCATCGGGTTCTGCTTCGCGCCGCGGTTCCACCCGGCGATGCGCCACGCCGGGCCGACACGCCGCGAGCTGGGCATCCCGACCGCGTTCAACCTGCTGGGCCCCCTGGCCAACCCTGCCCGGGTCGACCGGCTCATGCTCGGCGTGGCGGACGGCTCGATGGCCGAGCGGGTGGCGGGCGTGCTGGCCGCCCGGGGCGCCGAGCGGGTGCTGATCGTCCACGGCGACGACGGACTCGACGAGCTCACGACCACCACCACATCGCAGGTGCTCGATCTGCGGGAGGGCGAGGTGCGCGCCTACACGGTCGATCCCGCGGCGCTCGGGCTCGACCTCGTGGACCGCGCCGCGCTGGTGGGCGGCGATCCCGCCACCAACGCCGGGCTGGCCCGGGCGGTGCTGGAGGGCGAGAAGGGCCCGCACCGCGACATCACGGTCCTGAACGCGGCGGCGGGGCTCGTGGTGGCGGGGCTGGCCGACGACCTGCCGGGTGGCATGGAGATGGCCCGCGCCGCGATCGACGCGGGGTCGGCAGCCGGGGCGCTCGACCGTCTGGTCGCGGCGTCGAACGCAGCGCAGGACTAGTGTCGTGGAGGACACGACCTTGACGCCCCCTAGCTGCTGGCCTTCCCTGGTGGTGTGATGCACGAGCCAGCCGAGCCGACCGGCGATCCCACACGCGACCGGCTGGTCGCAGCCGCGGCCGAGGTGTTCGCCGAGAAGGGCTACGACCGGGCCGGTGTCCAGGAGATCGCCCGGCGCGCCGGGTTCACCACCGGCGCGATCTACGGCCGGTTCCGGGGCAAGGCCGAGCTTCTGCTGGCGGCCATCGAGGCGCAGTCGGACGACGAGTTCGAGCAGCTCTTCGCCGAGCACCGGTTCGAGGGCAAGGCGACCGACATCCTCACCACGGTCGGATCGCACCTGGTGACCGAGGAGTTCGACAACGGCCAGGCGCTCCTGCTCGAAGCGTTCGTGGCCGCCCGGCGTGAGCCCGAGGTCGCCGTCATGCTGAGACGGGTGATCGACGAGCGCACCATGGAGCTGACCGCCCTGGTCGACGACGGCAAGCGCACCGGCGGCATCGACCCCGAGCTCGACACGCTGTCGGTCGTGCGGTTCTGCCACGCCGTGGGCCTGGGCTTCCTGCTGTTCGGCGCCGTCGAGATGACCCGTCCCGACGCCGTGCCGTGGGAGACCCTGATCGAACGGCTCGTCAAGGCTGTGGCCCGACCCGGCACCTAGTCGATGTCGAGGCCCCACATGGTGTCGAGGTCGTGCCGGGAGTAGGCCTGGAAGGCGACCATCGTCGTGGTGTGGACGATCCCCGGTAGGGCGGCGATCTGCCGGGTGACGATATCGGCCAGCTCGTCGTGCTGGCGCACGCGCACGATGGCCACGAGGTCGAGGTCACCGGTGACCGAGTAGACCTCGGCCACTCCCTCGACGTCGGCGATCTCGGAGCCGAGGTCGGCGATGCGGTCGGGCTCGGCATGGATCAGCACGAAGGCGGTGAACACGTCGAGCAGCGTAGACCTGGCGACGTGGCGGCGACCGCGACAGGCGGCGGCCGGGTACGCCCAGGGGACGACGCCGGCTGCGGCCCGGGCCAGGGGCTGCTCAGCTCGCCCTCGACCGCGAGGAGCCGCAGCCGGTGGGCGTTGCGGTCGAGCCAAGCGCCCACCTGGGCGACCTCGGCCGCCATCTCCCGGGGGAGTGGCCGGTCGGCGGGGGGCAGGACGACGGCGTGCAACGGCAGGAAGGCTGGTGCGCAGGCGCGCGCGGGCGGCGGGGATGGGCCTGACCAGGCGTTCACCAGGCGCCCGCGGCGGATCTCGACACAGGCGTCACCGGGGAGGGCAAGGACCAACCGCTCGGCCCGCCGGAGCTGATCGGCCCGTGACTGCCGCCGGACCGCCGCGGCGAGGACGGTCACGGCGTGCCCGGCGCGGCGCCGTTCACCGCGGCCTCCGCCGCCCTCGGCCCGCAGGATCCGCAGCGCGGTGTCGACCAGCGCGTGCACGGATGTCGCCGCGGCCAGGTCGTCGGGACCGACCACCGACCCGACGGCGTCGACGACGGCACGGGCCATGGAGGCGGACGGCAACGGGCCGAGGCTCCGTGCCCGCTGGGCACTCGGGGTTCGCGCCACGGCCAGCCTCGGTGCGCGTCCGGTCAGGAGCTTGACGTAGTGGTACCGGCGGACGCGGGCGGCCCGGCGCGGGATCACGGCATCGGCGGTGCGGGACGCCACCACCGCGGCGTGCAAGCCGGACGTGCACACCTCGTAGTCGAGGCGCTGGACCGTGCGCAGGAGCGATCCCGGCACCCGGCCGCGCTCGCGGGAGAAGGCCGCCCGCACCTCGGCGCGCAGGTTGCGCGCCCGCCCGACATGGGTCACCCGGCCCTGCGCATCGCGCAGGGCGTAGACGCCGGGTGCCCGGGGCAGCGGGGTGGTGAGGCGGAGCTTGACCGCATGGGGGTGCCCGGCCAGATGGGGCAGGGTCAGGAGGTCGTCGAGCGCGGTCGCACCGAAGCCCGCGGCGCGTTCGAGGAGGACGTGCAACAGGTCGGCCGTCGCCAGGACGTCGTCGAGCGCCCGGTGCGTGGGCCGGTGGGCCAGGCAGAACCGCTCGGCCAGCGTGCCCAGCCGGCAGTCGTCGACGTCGTCGCGCACCAGGCGGCGGGCCAGCGCCATCGTGTCGACCATCGCCAGATCGAGGCGATCGCGCTCGGACGATGCCAGCGCGGCGTCGAGGAACGACACGTCGAAGCGCAGGTTGTGGCCGACGAGCACGGACCTTCCGATGAACTCGAGCAACGTCGGCAGGACCGCGTCGGGTGGGGGAGCGGGGCCGATCATCGCCTCGGTGATGCCGGTCATCAGCGTGATCTCGGGTGGGACGGGCACCCCGGGGTTGACCAGGGTCTGGAACGTGCCGATGCACTCGCCGCCGCGGAACTTGGCCGCGCCGACCTCGGTGATCGCGCAGGCGGCGGGCGAGCCGCCGGTGGTCTCGAGGTCGACCACGCAGAAGGTCACCTCGTGGAGCGGGGTGGCAGGAACGACGGGGGCCGCGGTGGCGGCGGGGCGGACGACGACCGGTGCGTGGCGTGCGGGAGGGCTCATGGGTGCTAAGTTAGCGAACATATGTACGGACGAACAAGTGTTTGTGGTGAGATCATCCGAGATCACCTGCGGTGGACCGATACCCCGCGGACGCTGGCGGGCGTCGGGATACGGCAGCTCGCCGTCGCCCGGTCGGTAGGCTGCGGCCGTGGTCACGCGCTACCGCTGCTCCGCCTGTGGCAACCTCACGCGCTTCGACGTCGTGACGTCTCGGACGACCCGGGCCTATCACCACTACTCCGTCGGCGGCGAGCTCAGGGTGGAGGACGAGACCGTGCTCGACGAGCGGGTCGACGAGGTGACGTGCCGCTGGTGCGGCACGGGGACGTCCGTCGAGGTCCTCGACGGCGACACCGCGACGGTCGCCGGTGGTGGCGACGGCTCCGCCTCGGCGGCCGACGCTCCGGGGGCGAGCTGACCGATCCCGCGGGCGTCATCCGCCCGGCCGTCGAGTCGGCACTCGCCGTGGCCCGGGCCGGGCTCGCCGCCGACCCGGTCGTCCCTCCGCCGCCGGCGCTGCGGCCGTACCTCGGTTTCGCCCGGCAGAGCCCGCGCTCGCTCGAGGCCGTGGCCCGGGTGGTCGACCGCGACGATGCGTTCCGGCGCCGGGTGGCCGGTGAGGTGTCCGAGGACGAGGTCGGCCGGGGCGGCTGGCTGTGGCTGACGCGCCCGGCCGGCTGGAGCGACGAGCTCGCCGAGCTCGACTCCCGGTCCGCGGCCGAGGCCAGCGGGGAGCAGGAGGCACGCGAGGAGCGCTCGGCCGCCCGCCGCCTGGCCGCCGTCGAGCGCGCCGCGGCCCGGGCCGACGCCGAGGCGACCGGGCTGCGCGTGGAGCTCGAGGCCGCGCGGGGCGAGCTCGACAGAGAACGCGCCCGCCGGAGTGCCGCCGACGCCCGGCTGGCCGCTCTGGAGGAACAGGTGGCCGAGCTGACTGCCGGCCGGTCGGATGCGATCAGGCGTCTCAAGGAGGTCGAGTCCAAGCTCGTCGAGCGGGCGACGGAGCTCAACGCCCTGAAGTCCCGGCTCCGCGAGGCCGAGGCCGCCGCCGCGCCGCGTCCTGCCACACCCGACACGGCCAGATCCCCCGACACGGCTAGGCCTCCCGATACGGCCAGGCCTCCCGACACGGCCAGGCCCTCGGCCGCACCCGAGCCGGAGCCACCTGCCGCATCCCCCACCCGGCCCGGCCCGCAGGGCCGGCCCGGACCCGCACCACCCGCCTCGTCCGCGGGCGAAGGACCCGATCGTGCCGCCGTCGCTGCGGAGATCGCCCGTGCGGCCGAGGGCGCCGCCGCGCTGGCCGGCGGCCTCGCCTCCCTGGCCGAGCTGATGGACCCCGGCCGTGTCCGTGACCCCGACCGTGCCCGTGACGCTGACCGTGGGCGTGGCCGTTGGCGTGGCAGTGACCCGGCCGATCCGTCCGGGGGGCGGGCACCGCCGGCCGACGGGCGCACGGCCGGCGACGCGGGCGTGGGGGACGACGGGTCGACGCCGACCCGGGC
>DASSGC010000321.1:0-10193 GCA_035693765.1 Acidimicrobiales bacterium | reverse complement strand
GCTCGACGCCGCGGCGCGGGCGGGCGTGTCACTGTGCGGCGGCGGCTGGCGCAGCCCCGAGTCGCAGATCCAGCTCCGGCGCGAGCACTGCGGTACGTCCGACTACGCGATCTACCAGATGCCGTCGTCGTCGTGCTCGCCGCCGACCGCCCGGCCGGGGACGTCGCTGCACGAGCGGGGGCTGGCCATCGACTTCACCTGCAACGGGGGGTCGGTCCGCCGGGGCAACGCGTGCTGGAACTTCCTCGTCGCCAACGCGGCCGGCTACGGCCTGTACAACCTGCCGTCCGAGCCCTGGCACTGGTCGACCACGGGCGCGTAGCCGCCAATGTGACCGCTTTGCGCGGGCCGGCGACACAGGCGTCGCGCGTCGGGCATCAAACCTTTCGGCGTGCTCGAGCGTCCTACGGTCGTGGCGGTGACGCTCACCGAGGCCGAGTTGCGTCGATTCATCGCCGGCCCTTACGCGTCCTTCCTGAGGATCCTCACGCTGACCACCGGGTCCAGGGCCGCTGCTGAGGATGCGGTGCACGAGTCGCTGGCACGTGCCTGCGAACGAGGCGACATCAAGGATCTGAACCGATGGGTGCTCACCGTGGCCCTCAACGTCGGCCGCAGCCGCTGGCGCAAGGTGCGCCATGAGACGCCGTTGACCGACTCGGCCGAACCCGGCGTCGACGCCCACCCGCTCGATGTCGACCTGCTACGGGCGCTGCGCCGGTTGCCGCGTCGTCAACGGGAGGTCACCGTCCTGCACTACCTCGTGGATCTCCCCATCACCGAGGTCGCCGCCATCGTCGGCTTGAGCGAAGGCGGGGTCAAGAACGCCCTGTTCCGCGCCAGACGGTCACTGGCCGCCGCGCTGCTGCCCGATCACACAGAGGAGGTGACGTCGTGACCGCCACCGAGATCGATGCCGCGCTACGGGAACGCCTGGCGGCCGGAGCCCCCCTGGAGCAAGCGGTTGACGAGGACGAGGTGCTCGCCGCCGTGCGGCGACGCGTTGTGCGACGCAAGCGCCGACACCGGGGCGCTACGGCCGCGGCGATCGTCGTCCTTGTCGCCGCGACCGCCGCAGTGGCGTCACACGCCTTCGACGACCGCCCAGCCGTCCAGACGGGACCGACCACCAACGGCACCAGCGCCGGCGAGATCGATGCCGACCTGTTGTGGATCGGCTGGCAGGAAGGCCCCACCCTGGCGGACCCGAACACCGGTGAAACCACGCCGATCGGGCCAAGCCGAGGCCTCACGTGCAACACCTGCCCCCTCATCCGCGTCGGCGACCAAGCCTTCACCGCCCAGAACGGTCGCATCTACAGCTACACGCCCGGCGCCCACGAGCTCGACGACATCGGACCCGGCGACGCGGTCTTCCCGGCCGCCGACGGCCGAAGCATCCTCGTCTCCGTCGACGACCAGCTCGAACAGCAGAGCACCGACGGCACCGTTCTGGCCGGACCGTGGGCGATCCCCAGCGGCTACGACCTGACCGTCCCCCGACGAGCAACAGCCACCGGCGTGCTCGTCGAAGCCACCGCCAACGCCTTCATCCGCTCCCTCGCCGAATGGGACCCAGCCACCGGCGACGTTCAGCCCCTGGGCACCCACAACCAGCTCATCGACACCCACACCGACTCGGCCGGGGCCGCCACGATGATCGCCCGCACCGACTGCGACCGCGACTTCCCGTGCTGGATCCTGCTCACCGACACCAGCACCGGCCAGACCACCCGCATCGACTCACCCGTGCCCGGCAACGGCTTCTATGGCGGCGGCGCCTTCTCCCCCGACGGAAGAGACCTCGCCGTGTTCGTCGCCACCAACCAAGGCACCACCGACCCCGCCGCCCGACTGGGAATCATCGACACCCGCACCGGACAGGCGCGCCTCATCGAGGACTCCGACGTCCCGATCGGAGAACCCTACGGCTACGCCAGCTGGTCACCCTCAGGCGACTGGCTGTTCTTCGACGGCCTCTCCGACAACGTCCGCACCCTCGAGCGCGGCGCCGACCAAGCACGCCCCCTCAACCTGGCCGGCAGCGATTCCCTCGTCGCCCTCGACCGAAGCGGCAGGCCCGACACACCAAGCGCCGCCGCAGACATCACGGTCCCCGACATCGAAGGCCTCACCCTCGCCGAGGCCTCCGACACCCTCACCGAAACGGACCTCGTCCTCGGGATCGATGATCGACTCGACTCCGACGACACCGCCGCCACCGTCATCGCACAAGAACCACCGGCCGGGACACCCGCTGCCCGCCAGGCAGCCATCGGTGTCCGCACCGCAGCGCCACGCCCCGAACCCGCCAGCGAGTGCCCGGCGGCCAGGACGGTGCTCGACGGCATCGCCGACGGCCTCCCGGCACTCGGCGAGACCGACCTCGATCGCGTCCATCACGTCGTCGATCGCGACCGCCAACAGCTGACCGACCGCTACCAGGCCCTCCGAGTGCTGCTCGCACACCGACACGGCACCGTCTACCGGCCCGACGGCACCGGCGACCCGCCCCTCCAGGAGGTCGACGACTACCAGATCATCGCCGAACTGCCCTCCAGCGACAGCTGCCCCCCAGCACCCGAGTTCTGGGACGGCATCCCTGTCGCCCTCGTGATTCCCTGACGCCCATCGCGACCACCAACACCCGCGTTCTTCGCGTTCGCGCCACCGCCGTCCTGCGGAATGGTCGACCACGGGTGCGTAGCCGCCGGGGCGGCGCGCGGGCTCAGCCGCGGCCGTCGCGGACGACGGCCGGCGAGTGCCGGAAGAACTGCTCGACGTCCCGCTCGTAGCGGTAGGCGGTGGGCGGCCCGACGGTGTGCCGGAGCCGGGCGGCCTCCGCGAAGGCGTGGACCGCCCCGGCCGACGAGTAGCGGTACTCGAAGCCGGCGGCCTTGAGCCGGCGGTTGTCCGCGCCGCGGCCGTAGGTGAGCAGGTCGAGCATCTCCGGGGGCAGGTCGATGCCGAATCGCCGGGACACCTGGCCGACGAGGCCCCGGCCCACGGGCGGCAGCGGCCACAACCGCTTGGCGCAGATCGCCGCCACCTCGCTCCAGGGCAGCAGGCCGTCGCCGGCGACGTTGTAGATGCCGCCGAGGTCGTTGTCCAGCACGAACATGATCGCCCGCACGACGTCCTGCTCGTGCACGAACTGCACCCGGGGGTCGTAGCCGAACACGCAGGGCACCAGCGGGAGCTGGAGCGCCTTGGTGATGGGCGTGACGATGTCGGCGCCCAGCACGTTGGAGAACCGCAGCAGGCTCACGGTCACGTGCGGGCTGTCGGCGGCGTAGTCGCGCACGTAGCCCTCGACCTCGAGCAGCGACCGCTCGACCCTCCCCTTCGGGAACGCCGGGCGCCGGGTCTCCTCGGTGAACCACACGGGGTCGGCATGGGTCGAGCCGTACACCAGCGTCGACGACTTCACCACCACGGTCCGCACCCGGCTCTCGGCCTGGCTGGCGGCTGCGAAGAGGTTCATCGTGCCGATCACGTTGGACTCGTGCATCTGCCGTGGCGAGGCCTGGCTGGAATCGATCACCAGGAAGGTGTGGACGATCGTGTCGACCTGGGTGGCCCGCACGATGCGCGACAGGATCGAGTAGCTCTCGTCGGCCCGGACGTACTCGGTGCGGTCGAGCTCGACGTTGGGCTCGCGCGTGTCGAGCCCGATGATGACATCGACCCCGGGGTCGGCCTCCAGGGCCTGGGCCACCCGGCCGCCCCAGAACGACCCCAGCCCGGTGACGAGGACGCGGCGGCCCATCAGCCGAACCACACGCTGCGACGGTGGCGGAGCATGTCGTACAGCGCGTCCTGGATCGTGTGGCGGATGTCCTCCGCCGTGTCCATGATCCGGCTGCGCGAGTAGCGGGGCTGGTCGGGGGCGACGTCCAGGCGTACGGGGTCGAGCACCCGGATGCGCATCTTGGCCGGGAAGGGCACCAGGACGCCGAGCGGGCCGAGGGCCACCATGTTGGCGGTGATCGGCACGTAGGGGAGCCCGAGCAGCCGGGCGAGCCAGGGGACCTTGGCCAGGATCGGCATCGACTCCTCGTTGCCGATCACGGCGAGCGGGATGATCGGGACGCCGGCCCGCATGGCGATCTGCACGAAGCCGCCCCGGCCGAACCGGCGGAGCTGGTACCGCTCCCCATAGGTCTTGCCCGGGCCCTTGGAGCCCTCGGGGAACACGACGACGAGCTGCTGCTGCTCGCGGAGGAGGCGGTAGGCGTTGTCCGGGTGGGCCTGGACCCCGCCGAGCCGGGACCAGCCCAGGTTGACGAGCGGGATGCGCTTGAACATGTCGTCCGCGAGGCCGTACACGGGCCGGCCGAGCTCGCGCTCGATGCCGTGCATGATCGACGGCGCATCGGTCGGGATGGCGCCGGCGTGGTTGGCGACCAGGAGGGCGCCGCCCTCGCGGGGGATCTTGTCGAAGCCCTCCCACTCGACCCGGAACCAGCGGTCGTAGATCGGGTCGAAGAGCTGGGCGAGGATGTCGCGCAGGTGCTGTGACCGCCCCCACTCGTCGACGTCCGACAGTCGCTCGCCGCCGTCGGGGAGCGCACCCGGCCTGCCGCCGCGAGGTTGGCCCGCGGTCGCGCCGCCGTCGGGCCCCTCCCCAGGGACCGCCACCAGCGTGGGACGCGTCTGCCGATCGCCGCGTGACCCCTCGGCTGCCATGGACCGCCATGGTACCGGCCATCGGGCGGCGGTTGTCCGTGTACGGGATCCGGCTACCGCGGGCCCGGGCCCGGGACCGTCAGTCGCGCTCGACGTAGCCCACGAGACGGCTGTCACCCCGGAACAGGTGCCGGGAGCCGTCGCTGAACCGCAGCAGCGCGCGCCCGGTCAGCAGGGCGCCGTCCGCCGACTCGATGCGCAGGTCGTGCTCGCCGGGGGCGAGCGGGTGGGTCGATGCCGACTGCAGCGTGACCTCCCAGTCGTTGGGGCCAGGGCCCTCCTCGCCGTCGCGCACCACCACGAAGACGTCGGCGTACCCGACACCGACATCGTCGTCGTCGACGGACATCCGCTCGATGAGCAGGCGGGTCGACCTCACGGCTGCAACCTAGCGCCGGGCACCGGTGCCCGCGAGAGGCAGCCGTGCCCCGGTCACGCCGCCACGCCGCTGCCCTCCGCCACGGCGTGCCACAGCGCCGCGCGCACCCGGTCGGCACGCACGCCGGCCAGCCGGTTGGCGGCCACCACACCCTCCACCATGTCGGCCATCACCGCCGGCCACGGCCGGTCCCGCAGCGCCACGGCGACGGTGACCACCGGCCCTCGCCGCACGATCGACCGCGACACCCCGGGGAGCCGCGGCGGGCTGCGGAAGGTCGGGGCGCGCAGCCCCTGCGCCCGGGCGGCCTCGGCCAGCGCTCGGGCGATGCGGGCGAAGCGCAGGGACGTCGGCTCCATCGGTCCCATCATGGCGGCGCCCTGTGACAACGAAGGGCCCACCGGCGACCAGCGCGTGCCCGCCGGCGGGCCCGCCCGGCGCCCCTCCAGGCCACGCGGCACGGGCAGCCCCGGGTAGCCCGGCGGATCCGGGTGGCCGGCGACCCAGGGCGGCGGTCAGCGGTCGCGCGGCGTGTTCCGGGTCTCCTTGAGGCCACGCTCGATGCCGGCCGAGAACATCGTCAGGTACCGGTAGACCGAGTCGGCCGCCTCCTCCTGCTCGGGCGTGCGCTGCGGCGGCGTGGCGCTCGGGGCGGCGGGTCGTGCGGTCATGCGGTCCGAGCGGCGCACCGCGTGGGGAGCCGTCGTGGGCATCTGCGCGCCGCGGACGCGACGGGCCAGCTCGTTGCCCTCGGGTGCCATGCCGCCGTCGGGCGCGGCGCTCTCGTTCGGTCGGCCGTGGCCGGCGAGGGCCTCGCCGTTGCCGCGTGGCGACCTGGTGCCGGGCGGCTGCGGAGCCGGGCCGGCCGGCGGGCGGGAGAAGCCCGGGCCGAGGCCCCTCGCCATGTCGCCGAGGCTCGGCCGGGACGGAGGGTACGACCACGACGACTGCATGAGGCCGCCGGGGCGTCCCTGGTCGGCCACGGGGCCGTGCTCGGGTGCCGGCGCCACCGGGGCACCGTTGCGGGCGGCGGTCGGGCCGCGCTGCGCGACCGGTCCCCCGAGGGCGTGGCGATCGACCCGCTGCTGGTCGGCGTGCCCTCGCTGCGGGGGTCCGGCCGGCGACGTCAAGGCCGGCCACTCCGAGGGGGCGGCGGCGCGGTCACGAACCTGTACCGGCGGACCGCCGACGGTCGACACGGGCGTGAGGAGGGACGGCGGGACGTCGATGATGGCCGTCACGCCGCCACCTGGACCGCCCTCGAGGTGGACGCCGATGCCGTGCCGGGCGGCGAGGTTGCCGGCGACGTAGTGGCCGAGGTACTTCGAGGGGGCGATGGTGAAGCTCTCGGCGCCCGCGAGCCGCCGGTTGGCGGTGGCGAGGTCCTCGCGGGGCATGCCCAGGCCGGCGTCGATGACGGCCAGGGTGTAGCCGTCGGGACGGCTGCGGCCGCGGACGTCGACGGTGCGGTCGGGCGGCGAGAACACGAGGGCGTTCTCCACGAGCTCGGCGAGCAGGTGGGCGAGGTCGGCGGCGGCGGAGCCGAGGACCGTGGCCGGTTCGACGCCGCGCACGCTGACCCGCTGGTAGCCCTCGACCTCGCCGAGGGCGGCGCGGATGACGTCGATGAGCTGGACGGGCGCGGCCCACTTGCGGGGCGGTTCGATGCCGGCGAGCACGAGGAGCGACTCGGCGTTGCGGCGCATGCGGGTGGCGAGGTGGTCGAGGCGGAAGAGGTTGGCGAGGACGTCGGGGTCGGCCTCGTTGCTCTCGAGCTCGGTGATGAAGTCGAGCTGGCGGCCGAGGAGGTTCTGGTTGCGGCGGCCCAGGTTGACGAAGCTGTCGGAGATGTTGCGGCGCAGGACCGCCTGCTCGACGGCGAGGTCGACGGCGGTCTCCTGCACGGTGTTGAGGGCGTCGGCCACGTCGGCGACCTCGTCCCGGGTGTTGAGCTCGATCGGGTCGACGGCCTGCACGGTCACGTCCTCCCCGAGCGGGGTCTCGAGGATGCCGCGGACCGCCTCGGGCAGGCGTTGCTCGGCCATCGCCTTGGCCTGCTGGGTCAGAGACCGCAAGGGCCGCGTGATCGACCGCGAGACCCACCAGGCCAGCAGCGAGGCGGCCCCCACGACCAGCAGCGCCATGGTCACGAACAGCTGCTGGCGGCGGCTGGCGGCGGCCTCGAGCTCGTCCGCCCGATCGCGGGTGATCTCCTTGGCCCCGTCGCTGAACAGGTTGTAGGGGAGTGCTTCGACGTTCTCGTTGCCGGCCGCGGTGATCAGCGCGGGCATGTCGACGGTCCCGCTGGCGAGCGCGGCGTCCACCACCGGCGGGAAGTTGACCGCCTCGTCGGACGTGATCAGCCGGTCGACGAGCGGCTCGTACTTGCCGGTGGCCTTGGACGCCATCAGGTCCCAGTTGCCGCGGAGCTCGGTGAGGTCCTGGGCCACCGCGCTGATCTCCTCCGGCGTGTTGACGCCGTCGGCCGGCTCCGCGAGCTGCGTCGCGAACAGCACTTGCGCGAGCGTGGCCACCAGGTCGCGCTGGCGGCGGTTGATGGTGACGAGCTCGGCACCTTGGCGCAGGTCGGTGTCGTCGATGAGCCGGTTGACCCGGCTGTTCGCCTCGGCCAGGTCGTCCATGATCGCCGAGTAGCCGGTGAAGAGCTCGGTCGAGAGGCCGAAGTTGTCCAGGCTGCGGTCGTCGACGGGGACGGCGGCGACCCGGGCCCGGAGGTCGCCGAGCCCGCCGAACGATGCCAGTGCGGGCGCGTAGGCGTCGACGACGTCAGCGCCCTGCCGCTCGACCTCGGCGCGGAACGCGTCGACCGCCTCGTCGGTGGCCTGGATGGCCGTCGGGTGATCCTCGGTCTCGACGTCGTACTGGCCTTCCTGGCCGAGGACGTAGACGCTCACCGCGTTGCGCTCCAGCTCGATGGTCGCCAGCACGCTGGATGGTCCGAGCGCGACCTCCACCAGCGCCGACTGCTCGCGCACCTTCGACGCCTGGTTGGCGGCGGCGAGCACCTCGAGCAGGGTGACAGCGGCCAGAGCGCCGAGGGGCACGGCGAGAGCGGCCGCCAGCTTCATTCGGATGGGGATCCGACGCATGTATCACCTTCCCGGATGGCGAACCGGAACGGTCGGAGCCACGTTGTACCTGTGATCCCGCACGTCTCCGGTCAGGACAGGCTCCGTCCGCCTGTGCCGCATGTCCTGGCACCCGACGTTGCCTCTCTGCCCAGCGATGCAAGAGTAGACGTTATTTGAGGAATCACCGAAATGCTGTTGTTGCCTTGCGCGAGGCTTACTGTCGGGTTCGGCGGTAAAGTGCATTGAATAGGGACTGGCGCGCGGTGAGAGTGCAGAACTGATTGCCCGAGACAACATGCTGCGGCCTCATGGCCGCAGATTCAGTTGACTCAGTCGTCCAGGGCACATCATGGATATCGTCGCACCTTCGCTCCCTCCCGGCCGAGAACGTCGTCAGGAACCGGTGTACGGCGTCGGTCGGCGGCTCCGGGGACCGGCCGGTGGGGCCGCAGGCCCGCGGTCCGGGCGACGCATCGCCGCGGGCGAGGTCCGACGCCCGGGTGCCGGCGGGATGTTCACGCTGGTCGCTGGGTTGAGCAGCGACGGCGGGAGAGCGACGAGGGCCGTGATGCCACCGTTGGCGCCGCTCTCGAGGTGTACGCGGATGCCGTGCCGGGCGGCGAGGTTGCCGGCGACGTGGTGGCCGAGGTACTTGGAGGGGGCGATGGTGAAGCTCTCGGCGCCCGCGAGCCGCCGGTTGGCGGTGGCGAGGTCGTCGCGGGGCATGCCCAGGCCGGCGTCGATGATGGCCAGGGTGTAGCCGTCGGGGGCGTAGCCTTCTCCCGCTCGCCCGGGTGGCGGAACTGGCAGACGCGGAGGGCTTAAACCTCTCCGGCCGCAAGGCCGTGCGGGTTCGATCCCCGCCCCGGGCACCGGCTCCCACGTGAGGGGATCCTGTATCAGCGGACCGCCAACCTCGTCGTCCTCCTGCACGCGATCGAGAAGAACAGTGGCGCTGTGTCGCGAGGAGACATCGATGTGGCCAAGCAACGGATGGCCGACTTCAAGCGACGCATGGACGCGAAGCCGCGGGTGCCGCCGCGGGCGGCCGGCCGCGACGCACCACCGAAGGTCAGATAGCACACGCGCATGGGCGACCACATGCCGACGATCCCGGTCCTCCAGCGGATCCTCCGTGTGCTCGACGAGGAGCTGCTGATCGGCATCGAGCGCCGCGTCGACAACGACGAGCCGGAGCGCGAGATCGCGCCGGTGCCCTCACGCCTCACTGCCTGAGGGATGCGCGGTGCCCGACTGAGACGCCGTCCCACGGCCGAAGCAAGGCTGGCTGGCGAGTGGACCGCCGCCGACGTCAGCCGTCGCCGGGGCGGAGGGCGCCGAGGACTCGGGGGCGGGTCTCGATGTAGCGGGCGTGGAAGTCGGTGACCTCGCCCACGCGCTGGTAGCGGCTTGTCAGCTCGTGGTCGAGCTCGTCCACTCGCCAGATGTTCGACGGGACCAGGCGGCCCGTCTCCAGCGCCTGGGCACCCAGGTGGCTGGCTTCGGCCGGTTCGCCGATCCGGGTGAGGACGAGCGCGAGGTCGACGCGGGCCGTCGCCAGGCGACGGAGCCAGCGGCCGTCGCTGGCACCGTCATATTGGGCGACTGCCTGGCGGGCGTACTCCTCGGCGAGCGCCGGGTTGTCGCCGAGCCATGCGAGAGTCGTGGCCGTGTAGGCGACCATCTTGCGGGGGTCGAACTCGAAGTGGTGCTCGGGGTGGTCAGGGGCCGGCATCCGCCCGAGCGCCCCGGTGGCCTCGTCCAGTAGCCGGTGCGCAGCGCGGCCGAGCCCGAGGCGGGCCGCGGCGCGCGCTTCCTGCACGGCGAGCTGGACGTGCGGTGACGTGTCGGCCGCCGCCAGCTCGCGACCGGTCCTGCAGAGGGCCGCTGCCTCGTCGTAGCGGTGGTTCGTGAGCGCCTGCCATGCCTCGATCTCGATGGCCCAGGCGAGCAGGTCCGGGCGGTCGAGCTCGCGCCCGATCGTGCGCGCGGCGTCGAGGTTGGTCGCTGCGGCTCGGCGGCGGTGCAGGTCG
>DASSGC010000320.1:0-7657 GCA_035693765.1 Acidimicrobiales bacterium | reverse complement strand
TCGCTCGACAAGGGCGAGGGCGAGCAGCTCTGCGCCATCATCTCGGGGTGCGCCAGCCTCGCGCAGGCGGCCGACCGGGCCTTGTCGGCGGGCGGCCTGGAGCGGGTGATCGTGGCGATGAAGGTCGGGTTCCTGTTCGTCAGCTCGATCGCGGACGGGAGCTGCCTCGGGGTGGTGGCCAGCCGCGACTGCGACGTGGGCTCGATCGGCTACCAGACCACGGAGCTGGTGGGGCGGGCCGGCCAGTTGCTGACGCCCGCGCTGCGTGAGGAGCTCAAGCTGCTCGCCGCACGCGCCTGAAACCCCGCGCTGCGGCGCGACCGTGTCGCTCGCCGGCCGGGGGGTTAGCGTTGACGCCGTGAGTGGCAACCTGCCGGCCACGTACCCGACGCGTTACTGGCACGGTCTCGACGACGGCCGCATCCAGTGCGACGCGTGCCCCCGGGCCTGCAAGATGCGGCCGGGGCAGCGGGGCGTGTGCTTCGTCCGTGGGCGGCCCGCGGCCGAGGAGGTCGAGGCGGGCAACGTGACGGACGGCGTCGCCCTGCTCACGTACGGGCGGTCCTCGGGTTACTGCATCGACCCGGTCGAGAAGAAGCCGCTCGACCACTACCTGCCGGGCTCGTCGGTGCTGTCCTTCGGCACGGCGGGCTGCAACCTGGCCTGCCGGTTCTGCCAGAACTGGGACATCTCCAAGTCGAAGGAGATGGACACCCTCGCCGACGCGGCCACGCCCGAGGCCATCGCCGGGGCCGCCCGCCGGCTCGGCGCCCGCAGCGTGGCGTTCACCTACAACGACCCGACGATCTTCCTCGAGTACGCCAGCGACGTCGCCGACGCCTGCCACGAGGTCGGTGTCGGCGCCATCGCCGTGACGGCCGGGTACATCTGCCCGGAGCCTCGCCGCGACTTCTACGCCCACCTCGACGCGCTCAACGTCGACCTGAAGGGGTTCACCGACGACTTCTACCGGCACGTTTGCGGCGGCCGGCTGGAGCCGGTGCTGGACACCCTGGAGTACCTGCGCCACGACACCGACCTGTGGTTCGAGGTGACGACGCTGCTGATCCCGGGGAAGAACGACAGCGACGAGGAGCTCGACAGGCTCACGTCGTGGATGGCCGGCCACCTGGGGCCCGACGTGCCCCTCCACTTCACGGCCTTCCACCCCGACTTCAAGATGCTCGACATCCCGCACACGCCGCCGGCCACCCTCAGCCGGGCCCGGGAGTGGGGCCTGCGCAACGGGTTGCGCTACGTGTACACCGGCAACGTCCACGACACGGCCGGGTCGAGCACCTGGTGCCCGGGGTGCGGCGCGCTGCTGATCGAACGTGACTGGTACGAGCTGGGCGAGTGGGGCCTGACCGACGACGGCTGCTGCGCGGCATGCGGCTGGCAGCTACCCGGGAGGTTCGCCGGACCGCCCGAGCGGTTCGGGCGCCGGCGGGTGCCGGTGCGTCTGGCGGTCGGGACGACGTGACGTGGCGGCCGCGGCCGGGACCGCCGGGTGGGTGCGCCAGCCCGCCGTGGCCGGGATGTTCTACCCGGCCGACCCGGTGGCGTTGCGAGCCGCGGTCGGCCAGCACGTCGCCGGGGCCAGCCTCGTCGATCCAACCCGCGACCCGAAGGCGCTGATCGCGCCGCACGCCGGCTACCGCTACTCCGGTGCGGCCGCCGGCGCCGCCTACCGCGCCGTGGCCGGCCGCCGGGGCCGTGTCGACCGGGTGGTGCTGGTCGGCCCCGCCCACCGTGTGCCGGTGGAGGGTGTCGGCGTCGGGGTCACGACCGCCCGGTCGTGGCGGACGCCGCTCGGCGACGTGCCGGTCGACGTCGACGCCTGCCACGAGCTGGTGGCGGCCGGCCGGGCGGTGCCCGCCGACGCCGCCCACGAGCCGGAGCACAGCCTGGAGGTGCACCTTCCGTTCCTCATCGAGGTGCTGGGACCGGTGGCGATCGTGCCGCTGGTCGTCGGCCATTGCTCCGCCGGGGCGGTGGCCGACGCGCTGGCCTGCACGTGGGGCGACGACGCCACGCTGATCGTCGTGTCGTCGGACCTCAGCCACTACCTTCCCGAGGGCGCAGCCCGCCGCCGGGACGCCCGGACGCGGCTGGCCATCATCGAAGGCCGGGGAGACGACATCGGTCCCCGCGAGGCCTGCGGCCACGTGGCGATCAGCGGCCTGCTGCTCGCCGCCCGGGTCCACCACCTGGCCCCGCGGACCCTGGCGATCGCCACCTCGGCCGACGCCTCGGGCGACACCCGCCGTGTGGTCGGCTACGGCAGCTTCGGGTTCGCGCCGCCCAGCCCGCTGAGCGAGGCCGAGGGCCGGACGCTGCTGGCCCGGGCGCGGGCTGCCCTGGCGCACGAGCTGGCCACCGGGGAACCCGACCCCCTGACCGACGCCGACGTGCCCGATCGGCTCCGCCTGCCGTCCGCCACGTTCGTCACGCTGGAGCGCGAGGGCGAGCTCGCCGGCTGCATCGGCACGCTGTCGCCGGCCCGGCCGCTCTGGCGGGACGTCTGCCTGAACGCCCGTGGCGCGGCGTTCACCGACCCCCGGTTCCCGCCGATGGTGCCGGCGGACCTCGATCGCACCGTGGTCAAGGTGTCGGTGCTGTCGGGGCTCACGCCCCTGCCGGCCGACCGCGACGCGGTGATCGCGGCGCTGCGGCCCGGGATCGACGGTGTGGTGCTCGAGGCGGGCGGCCACCGGGGCACCTTCCTGCCCGCCGTCTGGAACAAGCTGCCCGGGGCCGACCGGTTCCTCGACCATCTGGTGGGCAAGGCCGGGTTCGACCGGCCGGCCTGGCCGGAGGACGTCCGGGTGTGGCGCTACACGACCGTCGACTTCGCCGACGCGCGCTGAGATCCCGGCGCCGCGGCCGGCGCGGCGCCCATCGCCACCGCGCGGGCCCAGCCGTAGTCGGGCTTGCCGGCGGGGGAGCGGACCACCCGGTCGACCCAGCAGAACGCCTTGGGCACCTTGTACCCGGCGAGCGACCGCCGGCAGTGGGCGCGTAGGGCCGCGTCGTCGGGGCGTGCGCTGCCGGGCACGGCCGACAGGACGGCGACGATCTCGCTTCCCCAACGGTCGCTGGGCCGGCCGGCCACCACTGCGTCGGCGACCGCGGGATGGGCGGTCAGGACCTGCTCGACCTCCTCGGCGAACACCTTCTCGCCGCCGGTGTTGACGGTCGCCGCGTCGCGGCCCAGCAGGTCGAGGTGCCCGTCGGGGCGCAGCCGCACCCGGTCGCCCGCGACCGCATGGCGGATCCCGCCGAGGACGGGGAAGGTGGCCGCCGTCTTGGCGGGGTCGCCGAGGTAGCCGAGCGGCACGCGCCCGGCCTGCGCCAGCCAGCCGATCTCGTCGTCGCCCGGCGTCAGCACCCGGGTGCGGTCCTCGGACAGCACGGCGGTGCCGCGGTCGGGCCGGAAGGGGGCGTCGGCACCGGCGACGGCCTGGCGGCCGGTCTCCGACGACCCGAGCACGTCGACGATGCGCAGCCCGGGGAGCCGCCGAGCCAACCGGGCCTTGGTGGTGGCCGAGAGCACGGCGCCGCCGGACAGCAGGAAGCGCAGGGCCGACAGGTCGTGGTCGTGCCGGTCCAGCTCGTCGAGCAAAGGCCGGGCGTACGGGTCGCCGACGATCTGGAGCGCGGTGGCGCGCTCGCGGGCACAGGTGCGGAGCACGTCGGCCGGGTCGAGCCGGGTCGGGTCGTCCTGGACCAGGACGGTGCCCCCCGACACCCAGGCCGACATGGCGTTCCAGTGGGCGGCGCCGTGCATGAACGGGGCCGACGGAAGGGTCCGCAGCCCCGCACGCGCCGCGGCGGCGGCCACCAGCTCCTGCTGGTCGCCGTCGACCCCGAGGCAGGTGGCGAGGAAGTCGCCCTGGCGCCAGAGCGTGCCCTTCGGCATCCCGGTGGTGCCGCCGGTGTAGACGATGTAGCGGTCGTCGGGCGACAGGCCCTCCGGCGCGACCGGCTCGGCGGCGGCCAGGGCGTCCTCGTAGCGGACGGCGCCGGCCAGCAGCGGGGCGCCGGTCGCGTCGGGTACCTGCAGCAGCAGCGGCGGTGACCCGGGCAGGTCGCCGAGCACCTGGGCCAGCGTGGCCGCGAAGGCGTCGTGGTAGATGACGGCCCGCGCCCCGCAGTCGGCCAGGACGTACGACAGCTCCCCGGCCACGTACCGGTAGTTGACGTTGACGGCCGCGCCGCGGGCCTTCCAGGCGCCGAGCATGCCCTCCAGGTACTCGTGGCCGTTGTGCAGGTAGAGGGCGACGTGGTCGTGCGGCGACTCCCAACCGGCGACCGCCCGGGGGTCGCGGCGGAGGCCCAGGCCGGCGGTGGTGAGCACGGCCGCCAGCCGTCGCGTCCGGTCGGTGACCTCGGCCCACGACCGGCGGGTGCCGCCGGCGACGATGCACTCGCGGTCGGGCACGGCGGCGGCGATGGCTTCGTGGAGGGCGGCGACGTTGTGGTCGCCCCGGGGGCCGGGCGGGGCGCCGGCCCGGTTCACGCCGGGTCTCGGCGCTGGATGAGCAGGCTCTGGACCGCTCGGCCGACGCGGCCGTGGTCGTCGAAGACCGCGCTCTCGGCCATGGCCATGCCCTGGTCGCTCGGGAGCGTGAGGGCGTCGAGGCCGATCCACTCGCCGACCGGCGGGCGGGCCAGGTGCAGCGTGAGGTCGGGGTTCAGGTAGATCCACTGCTCGAAGGGCAGGACCCACGAGATGCCGTTGCCGAAGTCGGCGGCGGCCGCGGCGCGCTGGACGCCGCTGGGCACCTCGTCGCCGACGACCGGCCGGGCGAGGCGGAACCACGCCCTGGCGGGGCCGGGGCGGTCGCCGCCACCGTCGATCATCCGGATCTCCATGCCCGTGCGGTGGAACGCCGGGCCCTCGCCGCGGGCGAAGGTCATCGGGCCGGCGGCGGTGGCGGCCGCCTCGGGATCGGGCTCGAGGAAGGCCTCGTAGCCCTCGCCGGTGGGCAGGTCGGCGTGGCGGACGGCGACGGCGTGGGCGCGCACGACCTCGACCTCCAGGTCGCCGGCGCTGACGGAGACGCTGATGCCGAGCACGCGGCGGCCGGGCCGGGGGACCGAGATGTCGACGGCGAGGGGCTCGAGGGGGATCGGCCGCATCAGCTCGAGGGTCAGGCGGGTGACGCAGAAGCCGTCGCCGGCGGTCCGTTCGACGGCCCGGGCCACGAGCGCGGCGACCGCGCCACCGTGTTGGTGGCGCGGGTTCCAGGGGCCCCGGGTGTGCTCGGAGGGGAGGAAGTCGGGGCCGCGAGGCGTGAAGAGCGGCTCGACGGGCATCTGCCCGAGCCTACCGGCCGCACCGTCCGCGTCCGGAAACGGGCGGGTGGCGGCGCTCCGGCCGCGCGGCGTGCCCGCGACGGCCGAGAGCAGGGGTCCGGCGCCGCGTCAGGCGGCGGGCTTCTCGACCACCGAGACGGTCCGCATCACGTCGCCCTGGCGGATCTGCTGGGTCACGTCGATGCCGGCGGTGACGTAGCCGAACAGGTTGTAGGCCTTGTCGAGCTTGCGGGTGCAGTCGTCGATGCAGATGAAGAACTGCGAGCCGTTGGTGTCGGGCCCGGCGTTGGCCATGGCCACGGCGCCGAGGATGTACTCGCCCTTCACCGGCTCGTCGGCGAACTTGTAGCCCGGCCCGCCCCGGCCGGAGCCTTCGGGGTCGCCGCCCTGGATGACGAACTCGGGCACCACCCGGTGGAAGGTGACGTTGTCGTAGAACCCCCGGCGGGCGAGCGCCACGAAGTTGTTCACCGAGACGGGCGCCAGCTTGGGGTCAAGGTCGAGGACGATGTCGCCTTTGTCGGTGGCGATGGTGACCTCGTAGGTCGCGTTGTCATCGATCTCGAAGGCGGGAGCGGTGGCCATGCCGCGTACCCTAGTGGGGCGCCCGGGGCGCGCTGAAGTACCCATCTCCACACGCTGAGCGACCGGCCGCCGCCTACCGTGTCCGGGTCGGCAGCACGTCCCCACACGCGTACGCTGTCGTGATGTCCGACGAGCCCCTCGACGCCCGCGAGCGGGCGGAACTCTGCGACCTGTTCGCCGCCACCGGTCCCGACGCGCCGACGTTGTGCGCGGGGTGGCGCACGCTCGATCTCGCCGCCCACCTGGTCGTCCGGGAGACCGACCCCCGCTCGGCGCTGGCCATCCTGGGCGGCGGGCGGTTCGCGTCGCTGGAGCAGCGGCTCATGGACGGCGCCCGGGCCCAGGGCTACGAGCGCCTCGTCGAGCGCCTGCGGACCGGCCCCCCGCTGGTGCCGTGGCGGCTCCCCGGGCTGCGCGGCCCGCTCAACACCAACGAGTGGTTCGTGCACCACGAGGACGTGCGCCGGGCCGCCGGGCGCGAGCCCCGCGGCGATCGGCCCGACCTCGACGCCGCGCTGTGGACGATGCTGCGCCGCACGGCGCGACTCATGTTGCGCCGGGTGAAGGGCGCCGGCGTCGCCCTGGCGGCGCCCGGCCACGGCGAGGTGCCGGCCCGCGGGCAGGGGCCGAGCGTGCGGCTGGTGGGCGGCCCGCAGGAGCTGACGCTGTTCCTCAACGGCCGCCGCTCGGTGGCACGGGTGGAGATCACGGGGCCGGACGCGGCGCGCGCCGCCCTGGAGGCGGCCTCCCTCGGCTTCTGAGCGGCACTACAAGCAGCAGCGTGTGATACCTCGGTGCCTGCAAAGCCGCCGTGGCTGCTCGACCGCGACGCGGAATGGCGGGCGCTCGTCCGGTTCGTGGCCCGCCGGCGGGCCGCGTGTGTTCGTTGGTGGTGCCGCGCACCCGGTGCCTCCCCAGTCGACCGTGAAACTTCCCGTTGGGTAACTATTCGTGACTGTGGTCACGTGACCCTGGTCGACTCAACGTAGGGGCGGCATTGGACAACTGTCAACGACCGTGGCGCGAGGGCCCGGCCGCCACGTGATCAGTCGCCGAGCAGTTCGAGCAGCCGCTCGGGAGGCCGGGCCACGACCGCCCGGTCACCCACGATCACGATCGGCCGCTCGATCAGGATCGGGTGCGCGGCCATGGCGTCGAACAGGGCCTCGGCGCCGGCCGAGGCCAGGCCCAGCTGCTTGTAGACCGGCTCGCCGGTGCGCATCATGCCCCGCGGATCGTCCAGCCCGAGCAGGCCGTGGATCCGGACGATCTCGTCCCGGCTGGGCGTGTCGTCCAGGTAGTGCACGAGGTCGGCCGCGACGCCCCGCTCGTCGAGCAGGTCACGCGCCTGGCGGCACTTGGAGCAACGCGGGTTGAACAGGACGGTGCAGGTCTCGTCGGCCACGGGCCGACGCTAGTGTCCCGACCGCGCATCCTCCGACGCGCCGCGGGCCGGCGCCCGCCGGCGGCGGGCACCGCCGCCGGTCACCGCTTGCGGGCGATCGTCAGGCCGTCGAAGGCGGGCAGGATGACGGACTCGACCCGGTCGTCGGCCGCCACCGCGTCGTTGAACGCCCGCAGCGCCTCGGTGTTGTCGTCGGTGCGCGCCGGGTCGTTGATCGTGCCCGACCACAGCACGTTGTCGGCCAGGAGCAGGCCACCGGACCGGACCCGCGGCACGAGCTCGTGCCAGTAGTCGCGGTAGCCCGGCTTGTCGGCGTCGATGAAGGCGAGGTCGATCGGCGTGTCG
>DASSGC010000319.1:0-4929 GCA_035693765.1 Acidimicrobiales bacterium | reverse complement strand
CGCAGCCTGGTGGGCGAGGTTGGGGGCGGCGGACACGACAAGCTCTCCGTCGATCAGCTCGTGGCGGTGGTGATCGTCCGGCAGCGCTTGCAGATCTGCGTAGGTGTGCTGCGAAACCCCGGCCTTGGCCATGGGGCAAGTTTAGGACCGCGGTGTGACGCCCTCGCCGGGCGCCCGCCGCGTCGGGCCCGGTCTCACCCCTCCTCGGAGAAGCGGTTGGTGTCGGCCACCCGGCAGGTGAACTCGCCACCGGCCGGGGGTCGCTTCAGCGTCTGGGCGCGGGTCGTCGTGGACTGCCCCGGCTCCAGCGCGCTGACGAGCGCGGGGGCCGTGGAGATCTGCGATCCGTCCGGGGCCTCGAAGCTGACCTGGATGACGTAGCTCGACCGCTCCGACGAGCGGTTGGTCACCGGGACCTCGGCCATCATCAGCCCCACGCGGTCGACGTCGCACGCCGGCTCGCCGACGTCGCCGCTCTCGGTCGCCTCGTGCCGCCCGGCGCTCTCGGCCGTCCGCGACACCACCGTCACGACGGCCACGATCGCCACCACCACCACGACCAGGGCGGCGGTCGCACCGATGACCGCCGGCTTGACCCAGCCGGACGAGGCAGGCTGCGGCGGGTGCCAGCGGCCGTCGGCCGCCTGCCACCACTCGGGTCCCCCTGGCACGTCGCTCATCGCGCTCCCCAGTCCCGGCCTCAGCCGCCCCCCGATCCACGCTAGTGCCGTGCCGCTTGACACGGCATCAGGTGCGACGGGCCACCCCCTCCGGCGCCATGGGCAGCGTGCGGGGGCGGCCGTCGGGGGCGTGCTCGACGAGATCCGGAAGCAGCCGGTAGCCGGCCTCGGCGAGAGCATCGGCGATGGCGCCGGCGACGGCCTCGGCGACCGCTCGCCCGGGGCACCGGTGCCGCCCTGCGCCGAACTCCAGGCCGGCGGCGTCGAGGTCGAGAACGACCGTCGCCCCGGCGGCGACGGCGGTCCCTCCCAGGTGCGCCCCGCGGGCCGCGATTCGGACCGTGCGGGCGAGCGCGGGGCGCCGGGGCACGCCGTGGTGCCGGGCCACGACCGTGGCCACGGTCAGCGCGGCCGTGGCGTCGTGGTTCTGGTAGAGCAGCGATGCCACCGGCACGGCGCCTGCGGGGTGGCCGGCGAACCGGGCGAGCACCCGGTCGGCGGCGCCGTCCGCGGCCGGGGTCGCCGGCTCGCCCCGGCCGATCACCGCCACGATCTGCCGCACGTCGGCCACGAGGGCGTCGATCTCGCCGCCGGGGACGCCGAGCGCGAGCCCGAGCGCGGCGGTCGGCACCGTGAAGGCGACGGCGGCCAGCGCGTCGACCGGCCCGCCGGTCAGGCGGGCCAGCGTCGCGGCGCGGGCGACAGCCCCCACCTCCGCCGGGACGAGGCGATCGACCGCGGCCTCCACCGCGGCACGTCGCGGCGGATGGGCGTCGCCGTCGGTGAACCGCGCCATGGCGGCGCGCAGGCGGGCGAGGGACCCCGCGCCGAGCGCGGCGGGTGGAGGCGGCGTGAGCATCGCCGGGGAGGCGAGCACGGCCTCGACGTCCGCCCGGGAGGTGAGCACGACGGTGCCGGCGTCCGCGCCGGTGGCGGTGCCGCGGTCAGCACAGGGGTCCGAGCCGGCGGCGGTGGCGGAGTCGGTGGCGGTGCCGGGGCCGGCGGCCGTGCTGTCGGTGGTGGTGCCGGCAGCGATGGCGGTGGCGGTGCCGCGGTCAGCACAGGGGTCCGGGCCGGCGGCGGTGGCGGAGTCGGTGGCGGAGTCGGTGGCGGTGCCGGGGTCGGCGGCCGTGCTGCCGGTGGTGGTGCCGGCAGCGGTGGCGGTCGGGCGGTCGGGCATGTGGGCCAATGTCCGCCGCCGGCGTTTCGGCGTGCGCCGAAGTTTGACGCCGGGTGGCGCCCGCTACGCCGCCGGGCGGCGCGACCGCAGCAGGTCGAGCACCCGGCGCGCCGCGGTGGGGATGTTGGTCCCCGGTCCGAAGATGGCCGCCACGCCGGCGGCGTGGAGGGCGTCGTAGTCCTGCGGCGGGATCACGCCGCCGCACACCACGAGCACGTCGTCGGCCCCGGCGGCGCGCAGCTCGTCGACGAGTTGCGGCACGAGCGTCTGGTGGCCCGCCGCCTGGCTCGACACGCCCACCACGTGCACGTCGTTGTCGACGGCGTCGCGGGCCGCCTCGGTCGGGGTCTGGAACAGCGGGCCGACGTCGACGTCGAAGCCGAGGTCGGCGAAGGCGGTGGCGATGACCTTGGCGCCCCGGTCGTGGCCGTCCTGGCCCATCTTGACCACCAGCATGCGGGGCCGGCGTCCCTCGGCCGAGGCGAAGGCCTCGACCTCGGCCTGCACGGCGGCGAACTCGTCGTCGCCCTCGTACGCCGAGCCGTACACCCCGTGGATCGAGCGGATCTCGGCCTTGTGCCGGCCGAACACCTGCTCCATGGCGTCGCTCATCTCGCCCACCGTGGCGCGGGCCCGGGCGGCGTCGATGCAGAGCGCCAGCAGGTTCGCGTCGGCGGCCGCGCCGTCGGTCAGGCGCTGGAGCGCGGCGCGGCACGCCGGTTCGTCGCGCTCGGCCCGCACCCGTTCGAGCCGGGCGATCTGCTGGCGGCGGACCTCGGTGTTGTCGATCGCCAGGACGTCCACGTGCTCCGGGTCGCTCGGCTGGTACTTGTTGACGCCGACGATGACCTCGTCGCCCCGGTCGACGGCGGCCTGGCGCCGGGCGGCGGACTCCTCGATGCGGAGCTTGGGCATGCCGGACGCGACCGCCTTGGTCATGCCGCCCATCTCCTCGACCTCCTCGATCAGCGCCCAGGCGGCGTCGGCCAGCGAGTGGGTGAGCGACTCGACGTAGTAGCTGCCGGCCAGCGGGTCGACGACCTTGGGGATGCCGGTCTCCTCGGCCAGGATGAGCTGGGTGTTGCGGGCGATGCGGGCCGAGAAGTCGGTGGGCAGCCCCAGCGCCTCGTCGAAGCTGTTGGTGTGCAGGCTCTGCGTGCCGCCGAGCACGGCCGCCATGGCCTCGACCGCGGTGCGGACGACGTTGTTGTAGGGGTCCTGCTCGGTGAGGGACACGCCGCTGGTCTGGCAGTGGGTCCGCAGCATGGCGGAGCGCGGGTCCTGCGGCGAGAACTGCGAGACGACCCGGTGCCACAGCAGGCGGGCGGCCCGCAGCTTCGCCACCTCCATGAAGAAGTTCATGCCGATGGCGAAGAAGAACGACAACCGCCCCGCGAACCGATCGATGTCGAGGCCCCGGTCGAGGGCCCGCCGCACGTACTCGAGGCCGTCGGCGATGGTGTACGCCAGCTCCTGGACCGCCGTGGCCCCCGCCTCCTGCATGTGGTAGCCCGAGATCGAGATCGAGTTGAAGCGGGGCATGTGCTGCGCCGTGTACTCGATGATGTCGGCCACGATCCGCATGCTCGGCTCGGGCGGGTAGATGTAGGTGTTGCGGACCATGAACTCCTTGAGGATGTCGTTCTGGATGGTGCCGCTGAGCCTGGCCTGGTCGACCCCCTGCTCCTCGCCGGCCACGATGAACGCGGCCAGGCAGGGCAGCACCGCCCCGTTCATGGTCATCGAGACCGACATCTTCTCGAGGGGGATCCGGTCGAACAGGATCTTCATGTCCTCGACCGAGTCGATGGCCACCCCGGCCTTGCCCACGTCGCCCTCGACGCGGGGGTGATCGCTGTCGTAGCCCCGGTGGGTGGCCAGGTCGAAGGCCACCGACAGGCCCATCTGCCCGGCCGCGAGGTTGCGCCGGTAGAAGGCGTTGGACTCCTCGGCGGTGGAGAAGCCCGCGTACTGGCGGATGGTCCAGGGCCGGTTGGCGTACATGGTGGCCCGCACGCCCCGGGTGAAGGGCGGGAAGCCGGGCAGCCCGTCCAGGCCCTCGATGCCGGCCAGGTCGGCGGGGGTGTACAGGGGCTTGACGTCGATGCCCTCGGGCGTGTGCCAGATCAGCGAGTCGGGGTCGGCGCCCTTGAGGTCCTTGGCCGCCAGGGCCCGCCAGTCGTCGTGGTTGGGCTGATCCGTCACGTGACCGATGCTACGGACCACCGTGCGGCGGGGCGAAAAGCGCGCCCGGGCCGCCCTGCGGGCCGAGCTGCTCAGCCGCTGCGGCAGGTGCTCGTGCGCGTGCCGATCTCGCGCCAGTCGACCTCGTGGTAGGTCCCGTCCGGGCAGGTGATGGCGGGGTTGACCTCGGCGAACACCCCGTCGGGGTTCTCGTGGCCGGGCACCGTCCAGACGTGCACCATGTACTGGATCCGGCGGATCCACTCGCCGCCCACGCCGGCGCACATGGCCGCGGTGACGTCGCCCCGGTCGACCCCGAACGGGGTGTCGGCGCCACCGCCGGCCCGGGGCACGACGCAGACGTCCTCGTGCTGGTGCCAGTGGTCGTTGGGGCCGGCGAAGCCCTCGGGTGCGGCGCGGGTGCTGCGGGAGGTGTACATCAGCCCGGCCAGTGGGGCATCCGGCCCCGGACCGTCGTAGACGAGCACCGGCGTCGACAGCTCGGCGCGGTCGACCGTGCCCACCACGGGCTGGGTGGCGGGCGCGATGTAGTGGGTGCCGAGCCCGGGGGTGAACGGGCCCTGCCGGGTGAAGCCGGCGGCCAGCGCGTCGGCGGCGGTCGGGTACCGGTCGATCACCTCGCCGGTGGCGGCGAGCTGGTCGTCGAGCGTCGCCTGCGTGGCGGCGTCGAGCGCCACGACCTCGCCGGTCCCGTGGTCGTGCCCGCTGGTGAGCAGCGACAGGCCCCTGTCGTCGGCGGGCCCGGCGTCACCGTGGGCGTGCCCGGGCGCGCCGTGCTGGTCGTGGCCACCGGCGGCATGGCCACCGGCGGCATGGCCACCGGCCGGGTGGCCACCGGCGGCATGGCCACCGGCCGGGTGGCCA
>DASSGC010000318.1:0-8671 GCA_035693765.1 Acidimicrobiales bacterium | reverse complement strand
ATCTCGTGCAGCTCGACGTCGAGCTCCGACCACCACACCTTGTTGATCGAGCTGTCGGCGCCCATCACCGCCCCGCCGGCCAGGCGGGTCACCGTGTCGAGCGTGAAGAGGCGGTAGGCCTCGGCCCGCATCCACGCCTCGACGAGGCGCTGCCGCAGCCGGGGCTGGGGATCCGACCGGTACAGGGCGATCAGCCGCTCGGCCGTGGCCAGGAACCGGCCCGGGGAGCGCAGGGTCAGACCCCGCTCCGATCCCGTGGTCGCCATGGCCACCCGCCAGCCGGCCCCCTCCTCGCCCAGCAGCACGCCGCCGCCCACGGCGTCGTCGGCGAGGAAGGCGCCGTCGAAGAACACCTCGGCGAACCCCTCGTCGCCGTCGAGGCGCCCGAAGCCCCGCACGGTGACGCCGGGCGTGTCGAGGGGCACGAGCAGGTAGCTCAGGCCCCGGTGCCGCTCGGCGTCCGGGTCGGTGCGGAACAGGCCGAACAGGTGGGTGCAGAAGGCGCCGCGGGTCGTCCACGTCTTCTGGCCGTCGAGGCGCCAGCCGCCGTCGACGCGGGTGGCCCGGGCGGCGATGCCGGCCAGGTCGCTGCCGGCGTCGGGCTCGGACCAGCCCTGGCACCACAGGTCCTCGGCGGCGGCCATGCGGGGGAGGACGTGCGCCTGCTGGGCCGGTGTCCCGAACTCGAACACGGTGGGGGCCAGCAGGAAGATGCCGTTCTGCGTGACCCGCGGCGGGGCGCCGGCCCGGTAGTACTCCTCCTCGAAGATCAGCCACTGCCACAGCGAGGCGTCGCGGCCGCCGTACTCGCTCGGCCACGACACCGCGGCCCAGCGCCCGGCGTGGAGTCGGCGCTCCCAGTCGAGGTGCTGGGCGAAGCCGTCGCGGGTGTCGCCCGACGCGATGGCGTCCTCGCCACCGTGGCCGGCGTGCCAGGCGGCGAGGTTCTCTGCGAGCCAGTCGCGGGCCTCGGCCCGGAAGGCCTGCTCCTCGGCGCTCCAGGTCAGGTCCACGGGGCCTCCCGGGCCGGGCCGGTGTGGTGTCGGGTGATCACGGGCGGGCCCCCAGGCGGTCGAGGGTGGTGGCGGCCTCGGCGGCGATGCGGTCGAGCAGGTCGGCCACGGTCGGCAGCTCGCCGATCACGCCCGTGACCTGTCCCGTCGGCAGCACGCCCACGTCGGGGGTCCCGTCCACCAGCGCCGCCTTGATGAGCATCGGGGCGTTGGCCGCCATCGCCACCTGCGACCAGGTGAGCCCCTGGTTGCGGCGCATGGCCAGGCCCTCGCGCACGAGGTCGCGCAGCGGGGTGCCGGTGAGCTTGCGGAAGGCCAGGGCCGAGCGGGCGGCCCGGGGCAGGCGGGTGAGGGCCGACGCCCGCTCCAGCCGGTCGACCGTGGGGGTGCGGATCACCCGCTGGGGCGCGCCGTCGAGCGCGGTGGTCACCACCGTGTCGGTGACGCCGGCGCCGAGGTAGAGCGCCTTGATGGCGTCGGGGACCCGGCTCTCGGCGGTGAGCAGGAACCGGGTGCCCATGGCCACGCCGTCGGCGCCCCAGGCCAGCGCGGCGACGAGGCCGCGGCCGTCGTGGAACCCGCCGGCGCCCAGCACGGGGACGGCGTGGCCGACCGCGTCCACGACCTGGGGGAGCAGCAGCGAGGTGGGGACGCTGCCGGTGTGGCCGCCGCCCTCACCGCCCTGGGCGATGACGGCGTCGACGCCCCAGTCGAGCATCTTCTCGGCGTGGCGGCGGGCCCCCACCGTGGGCATGACCACGATGCCGGCGTCGTGGAGGCGGCCGACGGCGTCCTTGGTGGGCGCCCCGGCGAAGCTGACCAGCCGGACGCTCTCCCGCACGCACAGGTCGATGCGCTCGGGCAGGTCGGGCTGGTCGGCGCGGAGGTTCACGCCGAACGGCGCCCCGGTCCGCTCCTTCACCGCGCCGATGGCCGCGGCGAGCTGGTCGCCGGTCATGGTGACGGCGGCCAGGATCCCGAACCCGCCGGCGGCGGAGGTCGCCGCCGTCAGCGAGGCGCCGGACACCCAGCCCATGCCGGTCTGCACGACGGGCAGGCGGCAGCCCACCAGCGCGCAGAACCGGGTGCGGAGCGCGGGGTGGACCCGCTCGGCGGCCGAATCTGACGGTGTGTCAGACATGGCGGTCAGACTACGGCCGCCCCCGTCACCCCGCCAATGCCCGGAACGGGCTCAGGCCGCGGGCCGGGGCTCGCGGACCCGGTACACGGCCACGATCGCCGTGTCGAGGTCGCCGCGGTGCTCCGGCGTGAGCGCCCGGAGCCGGCGGTCGTAGGTCGCCATGTCGACCTCGCCCTCGGCGTAGGCCTCCCGGAGCCGGTCCATCTCCTCGTAGTCGGCCCGCAGGTCGTCCCGCTCGCCGGGGGGCACCACCGACCAGATCGCGATCCGCTCCAGGTGCGGGTCGTCCGCCAGGACGAACACGGTCGGCCCCTGCGTCACCATGAGCCGCTCGGCGGGCCGGCCGTCGGTGACGCGGTGCTCACCGACCTGCACCCCACGGTACGGCGCCACCCGGACGTCGTGGCCGTCCCGCTCGAGCGCGGCGATGAGGCCGTTGGCCCACCACACCCCCACGGTGAACGTGTCGGTCACCTCGATGGGACCGTCGGCGCCGGCCACGGCCCGCCGCACCTGCGGGGTGAGCACGGCCATGATGTCGGAGTCCTCGTGCGAGCCGTCGCTCACCCGGGCCGCCGCTCCTGCGGTGCCGGCGGCCACGACCGCGAGCACGACGACCGCACCGGGCAGCACCCACCGGGAGGCCAGCCGGGGCCGTGCCCGCGCGACGGCCAGCCAGGCGGCCCAGCCCACCAGCACCGCCCCGGTCGTTCCCGGCACCCAGGTCCACCGCAGCCGGTAGTCGAACACCGGCCCCAGGGTCCGGGCGATGGCCAGCACCGCCAGCGCCACCGTCGCAGCGAGGGTCGCCACCAGCCAGCGGGCCGACCGCGGGCCCCAGCGCCAGAGGGCCACCGCCGCGGCCGCCACGGCGAGCAGCAGCACCGGCGGCGGGGCCGAGAACAGGAACGGCGACTGGTTGAGGAACGGGGACGCCGCCCGCTTGCCGGCCAGCCACTCGGGCGGCAGCGCGAACTGGGCGGAGACGACCCGCCACCCGTCCACGGCCGTGTGCGGTGGGTCGTCGGTGTGGCGGAAGTAGCGGCCCACGAGCTGGGCGTTGCTGGGGTCGTTCACCGCGATGTCGACCAGCGCCGGCAGCCAGGTGACCAGCAGCACCCCGCCGGTCACCGCCAGCGTGCGCCCGGGCCGGCGCCCCTCCCGCACGCCCCGCGCCACCAGCACCGCCGCGCCCGACGCCACCAGCGGCAGCGCCACGACCACGAACCCCACATGGGTCTGGGCGAGGAACGAGGCGACGAACGCGGCGAGCGGCAGCGCCCAGGTGTCGCCGCAGGCCAGGGTCCAGACGAGGAAGACGAGCAGGGCCAGCGGCAGGGTGGTGATGCGGAGGTTCCAGTAGCTGCCCAGGAAGCCGGCCCCGAGCGTCCGCACCATGAGGACGGTGGCCAGGACGGCGAGCACCATCAGCGGGGTGCCACCCCGCCGCCGGGCGACGAGGGCGATGCCCGCGACGCAGGCGCCGTTGATGGCCAGCGCGCCGAGGGCCAGCCCCACCGGGCGGCCGCCGGTCGCCCGGTAGAAGGGCGCCAGCAGGTAGAAGAGCACGGGCCCGGGATGCCGCCAGTCGCTCCGCGACCACAGTCCCGCCACCACCTCGTAGCGGCCCACGTCCCGGGTGAGCAGCTCCATCGCGGCCTGGTCGCCGGCCGGGGCGAAGCCGCTGCCGACGCCCGCCACGGCGGCCCCGGCCGAGGCCAGCACGGGCAGCAGGCCGAGCCCCAGGACGAGCCGGTCGAGCCGGCCGAGCCGGTCGAGCCGGCCGAGCCGGGCGGGCTCGCGGGTCGCGGTGGTCACGGTGGGGGCCGGGGACGCGCCCGGGTCCGCGGCCGCGCCGGTGGCGCCGCCGGAGCCGTCGCCGCCGGCTCCACGCCCGCCGTCGCCGTCACGTCCGCCGTCGACGACCGGTGGGTCGTCCACGGCGCGCCGGGTCTCCGCCATGTGGTCCACGCCCCCGTTTCCCGCGTCGCCGCGAGAGTCTCGCGGCCCGGCGGGGCCGCGCGGGGTCGGGTGATGCCTCCGTCAGCGGGGCGGCGGGGTCCCGCGGGACGACGCCGGGTCAGGCCGCCGGGTCGGGCACCTCGCGCTCGCGGGCGGCCTCGGGGTCGATGACCTCGCGGATCAGCTCCAGCTCCTCGGGTGTCGGCAGCCGCGAGGTCGGCACCTCGCCGGGCACCACCAGGCGGAAGCCGGTCGCCGCCACCACGTCGTCGACCGTGACGCCCGGGTGGACCGAGCGCAGCCGCATGGCGTGGTCCGGTGTCTCGAAGTCGAACACCCCCAGGTTCGACACCACCCGGCGGATGTCGACGAACCGGCCGGCGGGCCCGAGCGCGGCGGCCCGGTCCCAGCCGATGCCGGTCACCGTGTCGACGGCCTCGACGAACACCTTGGGCCCGTGGTTGGGCACCCAGTAGCTGGTCGGGTCGTTGATCGTGTTCCCCGGCGCCCCCCGGTAGCCGAGGAGCTGCACCTTGGGCCGCGCGTAGTCCCCGATGGCCGCCAGGTTCTGGTTGCCGAACCGGTCGACCTGGGTGGCGCCCATCATCACGTGCCGCCGCCCCGACCACACCCAGTCGAACATCGACCGGTACGGGTTCCAGTACTCGACCACCCGGTCGCCCGGCTCGACCACCGCCCGGTGGTTGGCGACGAGCGTGGCCTCGCCGTCGGTCATGCACAGGTCGGGCTCGAACGTGGCCCGGGCCAGGCGGCCGCCGATCATGGGGATGGTGCCGATGGGGTTGGCCAGGATCTCGCCGTCGCCGCGGAAGCACTCGGCCACCGCCACGACGCACACCTCGGCGCGGGTCACCGCCACACCGGTCACCGCGCCCATGTCGCCCCCCTCGGCCGCGCCGTCGCGGCCCGCGCCGCCCCGGTCCCACCGTGCCCGCTCATGCCGCCCCCTGCCGCACCTTGCGCCGGTACTCGTCCTCGCCGATGTCGACCCACTCGGCCCGGAACTCGGCCCACGCCTCCGGGCTGCGGGCCGAGGCGACGTAGGCCCGCTGCACCGCCTCGTCCCGGGGGTACTCCGGGTCGCAGAGGGTGAAGTGGGCGCCGCCGGGCGCCTCGACCACGCCGTCGACCATCATCCGGCTGATCCGCATCTGGTGGAGGCAGCCCCCGGCGGCCAGGTCGGCGGTGTCGACCACCCGCTCGGCCGAGATGAACCGCCCGCCGGTCGGGGCGGCCTGGAGCATCAGGTCGTCCCAGTAGAGGTCGGGTCCGAGGTACACGGCGTTGCCCCGCCGGTCGGCCCGGTTGAGGTGGCACAGCGCCGCGTCCAGCTCGAACGCCGGCACGGCCACCAGCTCCTCCGGCCCGCCCCCGCTGTCCCGCCCGGCGACGGGGGCCGTGAAGGTGACGAGCTTGGGGTTGTGGCGCAGCAGGTCCGAGCCGAGACCCACGCGGCTGGGCAGGAACGGCACCCGCCACGCCGCGGCCTGCAGGGCCAGGTGGAACAGGCCCTCGTCGTAGGGCTCGTCCTCGATGGCGCCCGCCTGGCGGGCGGCCCGGAAGTGGGGTTCGAGGGGCACCGAGTCGAGCGACACGAAGGCGTAGACGGCCCGGCGGACCTTGCCCGCCGCGCACAGCAGGCCGAGGTCGGGGCCGCCGTGGGCGACGACGGTGAGGTCGCGCAGGTCGCTGCGGACGATGGCCCGCACGAGCGACATGGGCTTGCGCCGGCTGCCCCAGCCGCCGATGGCGATGGTCATCCCCGACCGCAGCCGGGCGACCACGTCCTCCTCGGTCATGGTCTTGTCGGTCGTCATGCCTTCCCTCAGCGGCTGGTGTCGGTGTCGCGGCCCTCGACGAAGGCGTCGCGGTGCTCGTCGGCCACGCCCGACAGGTTGAGCTCGAAGGTGAACCCCTGCTCGAAGCGGTAGCTGCGCTTCACGTCCCACAGGTCGATGCCGTTGAGCGACTCCTTGGCCGCCCGGATGACCGTGGGCGACTTGGCGGCGATCTGCCCGGCCACCTCGCGGGCCGCGGCCCGCAGCTCGTCCCGGGGCACGACGCGGAGGACCGACCCGAACGCCGCCAGCTCGGCCGCCGTGGCGGTGGCCGACGTGTACACCATGGCCCGCATCTTGTGCTGGGGGACCAGGCGCGACAGGTGGGTGGCGGCGCCGAGCGCGCCGCGGTCGACCTCGGGCAGGCCGAAGGTGGCGTCGTCGCTCGCCACGATGACGTCGGCGTTGCCGACCAGGCCGATGCCGCCGCCCAGGCAGTAGCCGTGCACGGCGGCGATGACGGGGACCGGGCAGTCGTACACGGCGGCGAAGGCGGCGTAGCAGCCCCGGTTGGCGCCGACCAGGGCGTCGAAGCCCTCGGTCGCCTGCATCTCCTTGATGTCGACCCCGGCGTTGAAGCCGCGGCCCTCGGCCCGCAGCACGACGACCCGCACGGCGGGGTCGGCGCCGAGGCGCTGGAGGCTGGCGGCCAGCTCGAACCAGCCGGCCACCGTGAGGGCGTTCACCGGCGGGTTGTCCATGACGAGCTCGGCGATGCCGGCGTCGTCGATCTCGGTGGTGATCGGCATGGTGGGCCCCTCGTGCCGGTTTCTGACGCCATGTCAGGTGCTGTGGCAAGGTAGGCCCCGGGAGGCACGGTGAACAACCCACTCGACCACACGGGCAGGGTCGTCCTCGTCACCGGGGGCACCAAGGGCATCGGCCGGGTCATCGCCGCCCGCTACGCCGAGGCGGGGGCGACGGCGGTCGTGTGCGCCCGCTCGGCGCCGCCGGAGGCGGGGCCGGGCGAGCCGGCGTTCGTCGCCTGCGACGTGCGCGACCCCGACCAGGTGGCCGCCCTGGTCGCCGAGGTCGTCGAGCGGTTCGACCGCCTCGACGTGGTGGTGAACAACGCGGGCGGCGCCCCGTTCTCCCCGTCCGCCACGGCCTCGCCGCGGTTCAACGAGAGGGTGATCGCCCTCAACCTGCTGGCCCCGCTCACGGTCGCCCAGGCGGCGTACCGGGTGATGCACGACCAGGAGGAGGGCGGCGTCATCGTCAACATCGCCAGCATCTCGGGCACCCGCCCGTCGCCGGGCACGGCCGCCTACGGCGCCGCCAAGGCGGGCCTGCTCAACCTGACGCAGACGCTGGCGGTGGAGTGGGCGCCGCGGGTGCGGGTGAACGCGGTCGTCGGCGGGATGATCGCCACCGAGCTGGCCCACCTGCACTACGGCGACGAGGGGGCCCAGGCCCGCGCCGCGGCCACGGTCCCCATGGGCCGGCTCGGCACGCCCGACGACGTCGCCGGCGCCTGCCTCTACCTCTCGTCGGCGGTCGCGTCGTTCGTCACCGGCGCCGCCCTGGCCGTCCACGGCGGCAACGAGCGCCCGGCCTTCCTCGACGCGGTCCAGTCCGACTGAGCGGCCGGCACCCGGGCTGAGCACCCGCCGGCCCGAACCGGGTCGGTCGGCTCGCGGTGGGCGCGCGCCTGCCGACCCGGTTCGGGTGGGATGCGGTCGGCCGGTACCGTCGTCGGCCGTGACCGCATCGGAGCTGCTGTTCCTGGCCGCGGCCGGGTTCGGCGCCGGGGTGGTCAACGGGGTGGCGGGGGGCGGGTCGATGGTGTCGTTCCCCGCCCTGCTGGCCGTGGGCGTGCCGAGCCTGGCCGCCAACGTCACCTCCACCGTCGGCATCTGGCCGGGCTACCTCGGCGGGGTGGCGGGGTTCCGGCGGGCGCTGGCGGCCCAGCGCGACCGCCTCCGGCCGCTGGCCGCCGTGGCCCTGGCGGGCGCGGTGGTGGGCGCGCTGGCGCTGCTCGTCACGTCCGAGGACGGGTTCGACGCCCTGGCGCCGTGGCTGGTCCTGCTGGCCTGCGGGTTGTTCGCCGCCCAGCCCCTGCTGGCCCGGCGGCTGACCGCGTTCGGGCCGACGCCCCGGGGCCACGGTGCGTTGCGCTACGGCGGCGTGTTCGCCGGCGCGGTCTACGGGGCCTACTTCGGGGCGGGCCTCGGCGTGCTGCTGCTGGCGGTGCTCGGCATCACGTTGCCCGGCCGGCTGGTCGACCTCAACGGCATCCGCAGCGTGCTCGCGCTGCTGGTGAACAGCATCGCCGTCGTGGTGTTCGCCGTCGCCGCGCCGGTCGAGTGGGCCGCCGCGGGCACCATGGCGGCCGCCAGCCTGGTGGGTGGCTACGTCGGTGCGACGGCGTCGACGCGGCTGCCGGTGCCGGTGTTCCGGGTGGTGGTGCTGGCGCTCGGGCTCGCCGCCTTCGTCGGCCTGCTGGCCACGTGACACGCCCTGGCCACGCCGTGACCACGCCGTGCGGTGCCCGGTTGCCTGACGGTGTAAGGCCATGGCCTACGCTTCCCGGGATGGATCGCCGCCGCCTCGTCGCCCTCGCCGCCGCCCTGCTGCTCGGGGGAGCCCTGGCCGCCTGTGGAGGCGGTGACGACGACACGGCGGCCCCCGACGGCGACGGCCTGTCCGCCGCCGGCAACGGGGACGGCGCCGACGTCCCCGCGGACGTGGTGAAG
>DASSGC010000317.1:0-3928 GCA_035693765.1 Acidimicrobiales bacterium | reverse complement strand
GAGCGGGCCCAGGCCGGGCACCGGCGTGCCGTGCCGCTCGACCAGCCGCGCCGCCAACGTCGACGCTCCGGCCACCGTCACCTGCTGGCCGAGGATCGCCCGGACGCCCACCTCGAAGGGGTCCCACGCCCCCGGCACGCGCAACCCCGGGCGGGCGGCCACCAGCGGGCCCACCAGCGGATCAGGCCGGAGGGCGACGGTGGCCTCGTCGACGTCGGCGTCGAGCCCGAAGATGCGCCGGGCCCGCTCCACCAGGTGGATCAGCCCCTCCCAGTGGGGCAGGTGGGCGCGGAGCACCAGGTGGTCCGGGCCGCCGGCGGTGAACTCCAGCACGCCCGGGTCGCCGTCCACCACGATCGTCCGCCGGTAGGCGCCGCCCGCCACGTGCTCCACGCCCGGGATGGCGCGGGCGGCGAAGTAGTCCAGGAAGGCCGGCCAGTCGAGCGCCCCGCGGAACGGCAGCCGCAGCGCCAGCCCACCGTCGGCGGCGAGCCGGTCGTGGCGGCGGCGGCGCGCCCGCAGGCCGGCCGGCGTCTCCCCGAACACCTCGCGGCACGCCCGGTTGAGCTGGCGGGCGCTGCCGTAGCCCGAGGCGAAGGCGACCTCGGTCACGGTCAGATCGGTGTCGTCGAGCAGGCGGCGGGCGAAGTGCGCCCGCCGCGACCGGGCGAGCTGGTCCGGCGTCGCCCCGACGTGCTCGGCGAAGAGGCGCCGCAGGTGCCGGGCCGACACGCCGAGACGGGCCCCGAGGTCGTCCTCGCCGGCGCCGTCGAGCGCCCCGGCCACCACCAGGCGGACAGCCCGGCACACGAGCTCGGGGGCGGTGCCGTCGACCGGCGCCGGGGTGCGGTACGGCCGGCACCGGAGGCAGGCGCGGAACCCGGCCGCCTCGGCGGCGGCCGGATGGGAGAACCGCACCACGTTGCCGGGCAGCGGCCGGGCCGGGCAGCCCGGGCGGCAGTAGATGCCGGTGGTGACGACCGCGGCGTACGGCTCCATGGGACCTGGTCTACCGGCTCCCGCGGGGGCACGGCCCGACAGATCCGGACACGTCCGCCGGCGGTGCCGGTCCGGTCCGGATCACCGGCGGCGGGTGAGCCGCTGCCGGAGGGAGAGCCGCCGGCCGCTCCGGTCGCGCCACAGCGGGCGGCCGGGATGGGCCAGGAGGTCGGCCCGGTGCTGCTCGGCGAGGGCGATGGTCTCGTCGTGGTTCACGGTGTGCTCCTTCGTCGTGTTGTCGTGATCGTGCGCCGGAACGGGGCGCCCGCCATCCGTGACCGCCACGGAACCACCACGGAGCGGGCACGTAACCACCGGTGACGGACCACGGACGGAGCACGGACGAGCCACCGACGAGCCACCGACGGACGGCCGACGGACGGCCGACCGGGCGCCTATCGGGCGCCTATCGGGCGCCGACCGGGCGCCGATCGGATGGCCGCCGGCCGCAACCGACTCGGGACTCGGGCGCCGCCGCGGCACAATCAAGGGCGTGGTCGCCCCCGAGATGCTCGCCGACGCCGGTGTGTCCGAGCGCGAGGCAGAGGTCCTCGACCTCGTCGCGGCGCGGGCCACCAACGCCGAGATCGCGGCCCGGCTGTTCGTGTCCGTCCGGACCGTCGAGAGCCACGTGTCCTCCCTGCTGCGCAAGCTCGGCGTGGCCGACCGCCGCGCGCTCGCCGATCTGGCGGGGCCCGCCACCCGTACCGGCGGCGGCAACGGGGGGACCGGGCCGCCGGACACCCGGCTGCCCGCCCGCACCCTGCCGGTGCCGCTCACCTCGTTCGTGGGGCGGTCCGCCGAGCTCGCCGACCTCGTGGCCGCGGTCGGCAGGAACCGGCTGGTCACCGCCACCGGCCCCGGTGGTGTGGGCAAGACGCGCCTGGCCACCGCGGCGGCCGCGGAGCTGGCGGGCGCCCGTCCCGACGGGGTGTGGTTCGTCGACCTGGTGCCGGTGTCCGACCCGACGCTGATCGCCAGCACCGTGAGCGCCGCCCTCGGCCTCGACGACCCCCGGGGTCGCACGGTCGAGGAGGCCCTGCTGTCCCACCTGTCCGACCGCCAGGCCCTGCTGATCCTCGACAACTGCGAGCACCTGGTCGACGGCGCCGCGGTGTTCGTCGAGCGGCTGCTCGGGCGGTGTCCCGGCATCCACGTGCTGGCGACCAGCCAGACCCGGCTCATGCTGCCGTTCGAGTGGGCCTTCCCGGTGCCCGGGCTGTCGCTCCCGGGCGGTGCCGTGGAGGGCGAGGGGGACGCCGTGGCGCTGTTCGTCGAGCGGGCCCGGCAGGCGGGAGTGGCCGACCCCTCGCCGGCCGACCGGCGCCGCATCGGCGAGATCTGCCGGCGGCTCGACGGGGTCGCGCTGGCGATCGAGCTGGCGGCCGCGCGCGTGGCCTCCCTCGGCCTCGACGGCATCGAGCGGGGCCTGTCCGAGCGCCTGCGCCTGCTGGCGGGCGGATCGCGGATCGACGAGCGGCACCGGTCCCTGCGCTCGACCATCGATTGGAGCTACGCCCTGCTCGACCCCGCCGACCAGGCGCTGCTCCGGCGGGTCGGCGTCTTCCACGCGCGGTTCACGGCCGCCGCGGCGGCGGCCGTCGCCGGCTTCGCTCCCGTGGACGCCGCCGCGGTCACCGACGGGCTCGCCCGGCTGGCCGAGCACAGCCTGCTGGTGACCGTCCCGGGCGAGCCGACCCGCTACCGCGCGCTGGAGACGATCCGCCAGTACGGCACCGACCTGATGGGCGACGAGCCGCCGCCGGACGAGGACGCGACCGCCGCCTCCGAGCTGGACGCCGCCCGCCGGCGGCACCTCGCCTGGGCCACGGCGGCGATCGCCGCGCTCGACGAGTGGACCGACGTCGGCCTCGCCGACGCCCTGGCCCGGGCCGACGAGATGCCCCGCTGGCGGGCCGACTTCGACCGCGTCGCCGACGACGCCCGCGCCGCGCTCCGGTGGGCCCACGACGTCCCTGCGCTGCGGGCGGAGGCTGCCGCGCTCGCCACCGGGCTGGGCAGCACCTGCTTCGGCCGGGGCCTCCTCGGCGAGTGCCTGCACCGCTACGAGCAGGCAGCCGACCTGGCCGACGACCCCGCCACCGCCGTCGACCTGCTGCTGTCGGCGGCCGGCGCCGGGACCTGCCGCCACGTCGGCGGCGAGGCCCTCCGCCTGTGGCGGGCGGCCGCCGACGCCGCGGTCGCCGGCGGCGAGCCCGGGCTCGCCGCCTACGCGCTGGCGCGGTCGGCCGAGCTGCTCAACCGGGGACCGGGGATCATCGCCGCCCAACCGCCGCCCGGCACGCTCGACGCCCTGCTGAGCGAAGCCGAACCGCTCGCCGCCGGCGCGCCCCGGGCCCAGATCGCCATCCTCACCGCGCGGGCCTTCGACCTGCCCGAGACCGATGCCGCCGCGCGCGAGGCCGCCGAGCGGGCCGTCGCCGCGGCACACGACCTCGGCGACCCGCTGCTGGAGAGCGGCGCGCTCGACGCCCTGTCCGCCATCCACCTCGGCCGCGGCGACGTCCCCGCCGCGGTCGCGGCGGTGACCGCGCGGCTCGACCTGCTGGCCCGGGTGCGCCCGGCGGCGCACAACGGCATGGAGATCTCCGACGGCTACGCCATGGCGTCGGAGATCGCGCTGACCGCCGGCGACTTCGCCGCCGCCCGCCGCTACGCCGACACCCTCGCCGCGCTGCCGTTCCACAGCGAGGAGGGCCATCTCGCCACCTCGCGGCGCATGTCGGTCGACGCCCTGGCCGGCGACCTCGCCCGGGTGCTGGTCGACGCCGAGCGGTTCCGGTCGGGTTGGGAGCGGGCCGGCCGACCGGTCGCCACCAGCCTGGGCAAGGGGGCCTACGCGGTGACGATGGTCCACGGGCTGCGGGACGACGACGAGGCGCGGGCCGAGTGGTTCGCGGTCGTGGCC
>DASSGC010000316.1:0-2950 GCA_035693765.1 Acidimicrobiales bacterium | reverse complement strand
CTTCCCGCTGCCGCAGTTCGCCGGGCTGAACCTCGGCCTGGTCGACATCGACCGGGTCGGCTCCGGCTTCGTCCTGTTCGCTGATCTGGTGCCGGCGGTCTGACCGGCGGGTCACCCCGCGATCGCCCACCACGCCACGGGGCCCGGTGCAGCGCCGCACCGGGCCCTGGCGGTGGCGCCGTCACGCCACGGGCTCGGCCCGACCGATCCACACGCCGGACCGGGCGGCGACCACGAGGGCGCCGTCGAGCACCGTCATCGCCAGCGGGGCGACGGGCAGCTCGGCGGCCGGCCCGATCCGCCACCGCTCCCGGTCGAGGAGGGCGGCCCAGCCGCGGCCGGCGAGCGTGCGGATCCCGGCCTCGTCGCCCGCGAACCCCGCGGTGTCGGGGAACTGCGTCTCCCACACCAGCAGGCCGAGGGCGGGGACGACCCGCGGGGCGGCGACGGCGGTGGGGCCCTCGCCCGCTGGTGCGGGCAGTACCAGGTCGTGGTGGGCGGCGGTGGCCGTCTCCCAGGCGTCGAGGTGCCCGGCGCCCCGTGCGGCGAGCACGGCGCCGGGCGACAGCGTCGCGCCGCTGGGGAAGGCGGGGAGCGCGGGCTCGGCGGCTGCGGCGTCCCCGAACCGCACCACGAGGCCGCCGGCGGGCGTCTGGCACAGCACGTCCACGCCGCCGGGTGCGGCCACCGGTTGCACGGTCCACACGGGCGCGTCCACGTCGGCCCGTGCCAGGATCAGGCCGCCGGCGGTGAGGGTCCCGCACCACAGCGTCGAGGGTGCGCGTCCCGTGGCCCACACCACCCGCACGGGATCGGCGGCGACGGGCACGGGCCACACCGCCAGCGGGGCGTCGCCGACCGGGAGGTCGGTCGCGGCGGCCTCCCCGGTGGCGGGGTCGAGCTCGCAGGCGCGCGGGGACCCGTCGCCCGGTGCCGCGCCCGCCACGACGACGCCGTGCGGGCCGCCGGCCGCGCCGCTGACCGACACGAGCGGGAGCGGGGCCGACCGGTGCGCGGCGCCCTCGCCGTCGAACACGACCGGCTCGACGGGGCCGCCGTCGGGCCGGGCCGCGACCAGCGTCGCCCGCCGGCCGTGGGCCGCGAGCGCCAGCGTGGCGCCGGGCGGCGGCCCGGGGGGCAGCACCACCGGGCGCCAGCCCCACGCCAGAGCTGCGGGTCCGGGGTCGGCGTGGTCGGGCGGGTCGGTCACGTCGGCATCACGGTGTCACGGTGTCACCCGGTGTCACCCGGCGTCCTGGCGGCGTCATGGCCCGCCGAACCGGCCGGACATGTCCTTCACGAGCGCCACGTAGGCCGCCTTGCGGCCCGCCTCGATGAACGGTGCGGCGTCGATGATCATCACGAGGAGGCGCCCGACCTTGTCCTTCGGCCCCAGCCCGAGGAACCCGGCCGAGAGCGCGACCTCGGGGCCGGGGCCGGGGTCCCACACGCTGGGCGCCGGCCCGGACTTCAGCTTGCGCCCGCTGCCGGTGAGGGCGAAGCGGAGCTTCGCCAGCCGGTCGAACACGCCGGCGATGGTGGCCTGGTCGTCCGCCGTGGGCACGGTCGGCGGCGCGGTGAGCCCGAACCGGCTGTGCATCTTCTTCATCGTGTTCTCGCGGTACCAGATGCCGTCGGGCTGCCAGGCCCGGGGCCCGGCCTGGTTGGCCTTGGCCACCGCCCCGTACAGCCCGCGCACTTCCAGCCGGCTCTGCACCAGCCACTGCTCCAGCCACGCCATCGCCTCGAGCGCGGCGCGGCGCGACGGCGCGGGCAGGGCGCTGGCGTCGTCGGTCTGGCCGCCGGCCGGCGCCGCGGGGTTGTGGACGAGCTCCACGAAGCGGGTGTAGCTGTCGGCGTTCTGCAGCGCCACGGCCGGGGGGAGGAACGCGACCAGCCGCTGCCAGTCGTAGGCCTTGTCCTTGGTGGTGAGGCCCGATGCCCCGTGGGAGCCCTCGTGGATGAGCACCAGGCCCTGGCGGATCGGGTCACCGCTGCCGAGGTACTGCGGGCCGACGGTCATCCGGGCCCCGGCGCCCGATCCCTGGTTGTAGGCGAGCACGTCGCCCTCGCAGCTGTTGATGCAGCGGTGCCCGGCCGCGGTGGGGTCGTTGAGGGGGATGGCCGGGACCATGTTCGGGAAGTGCGACTGGATCTTCTTCAGGCCGTCCTTGACCTTGGTGGCGTTGGCGGCGCCGCCGAACAGCTTGAGCGCGTCCTTGGCCGGCGGGTCCCCCGGCTTGTCCAGCGCCTTGATGGCGTCGGGCAGCAGCTTCGTGGTGGCGGCGTCGAACCCCTTGTCGAAGGCGTTGGGCGCCGGGCCGCAGGCGATGTCCGCGCCGGCCGAGCAGTTGGGGACGCTGGAGGGCGCCCCCGTGACGAGGATCTCCACCCGGCGGACGTTGCGGTAGGCGAGCTGGCCGGCGCCGGCGGTCAGGTCGGGGGACTTGACCGGGTCGCCGGTGCCCGGCGAGATGACCTTGAGCCGGGCCAGCACGGCGGCGATGCGGGCGCCGACGAGCGCCGGCCGGCCGGTCTCCTCCTCGCTGGCGAACCCCTTGAGCGTGAGGGTCGACAGCGCCACGCCCGAGAAGGCCGACAGCTTGGCGTCCTCGGCCCCGTCGATCACCGAGCTGTTGCGGTCGAAGAACACCGATCCGGGGGTCGAGGCCGCGCTGGGGGCCTTGCCCTTGACCTCGAAGTCCGGATCGAGCCGTTGGACGGCCACGGGCGCCGTGGCCTCCCGCTCGTCGGTCGCGCTGCACGCGCACCCGCCGCAGCCGCAGCGTTGCACCGTGGGGTGCGGGGGCGGGTTCCGCGTCTCCGGGGGGCGCCGCCGCGCCGCGAGGTGGCGGGCCACGGCCTGGTTGCCGGCGGCGCGCTGGAGCCGGTACAGCTCGCCGGCCAGCCCGGGCGGACGCTCGTGCGCCGGCGCGGCCGGCCGCGCCGG
>DASSGC010000315.1:0-3262 GCA_035693765.1 Acidimicrobiales bacterium | reverse complement strand
CGCATCGCGCAGGCCTGACCGTCGTGGACGCCCCCGCCCGACCGATGGAGACACGATGAGCACGACCACGAGGACGGACACGCAGTCGCCTGCGGTGGACGTTGCCGACAGCCACGACCTGATCCGCGTGCACGGCGCGCGCGTGAACAACCTCAAGGACCTCAGCGTCGCGATCCCGAAGCGCCGGCTGACGGTGTTCACCGGCGTCTCCGGTTCGGGCAAGAGCTCGCTGGTGTTCGGCACGATCGCCGCGGAGTCGCAGCGGCTGATCAACGAGACCTACAGCGCCTTCGTCCAGGGCTTCATGCCGACGCTGGCGCGGCCGGAGGTCGACCTGCTGGAGGGGCTGACCACGGCGATCATCGTCGACCAGGAGCGAATCGGCTCCAACCCCCGCTCCACCGTCGGCACCGTCACCGACGCCAACGCGGTGTTGCGGATCGTCTTCAGCCGGCTCGGGCAGCCGCACATCGGCTCGCCCAAGGCGTACTCCTTCAACGTCCCTTCGGTCACGGCCTCCGGCGCGATCACCGTCGAGCGCGGTGCGAAGAAGACCGTGAGGAAGACCTTCAGCGTCACCGGCGGCATGTGCCCGCGTTGCGAGGGCATGGGCCGCGTGACCGACCTGGACCTGACCGAGCTCTACGACGAGAGCAAGTCCCTCAACGAGGGTGCGCTCACCGTCCCCGGCTACAGCATGGACGGCTGGTACGGCCGCATCTTCGGTGGCTGCGGCTTCTTCGACCCGGACAAGCCGATCAGCAAGTTCACCGACCGGGAGCTGCACGACCTGCTCCACAAGGAGCCGACCAAGATCAAGGTCGACGGCATCAACCTGACGTACGAAGGCCTGATACCGAAGATCCAGAAGTCGATGCTCTCCAAGGACAGGGAGGCGATGCAGCCGCACATCCGGGCCTTCGTGGACCGGGCCGTCAGCTTCACCACCTGCCCCGAGTGCGACGGGACCCGGCTCAGCGAGGGTGCCCGTTCCTCGAAGATCGACGGCAGGAGCATCGCCGACGTCTGCGCGCTGCAGATCAGCGACCTGGCCGAGTGGGTCCGGGGTCTGGACGAGCCGTCGGTGGCGCCGCTGCTCGCCGGGCTGCAGCAGATCCTCGACTCGTTCGTGGAGATCGGGCTGGGCTACCTCAGCCTGGACCGGCCGTCGGGCACGCTGTCGGGCGGCGAGGCGCAGCGCGTCAAGATGATCCGCCACCTCAGCTCCTCGCTCACCGACATCACCTACGTCTTCGACGAGCCCACGATCGGGTTGCACCCCCACGACATCGAGCGGATGAACGACCTGCTGGTGCGGCTGCGGGACAAGGGCAACACGGTGCTCGTCGTGGAGCACAAGCCGGAGACGATCGCGATCGCCGAGCACGTCGTCGACCTCGGCCCCGGCGCCGGTACGGCGGGCGGCACCGTCTGCTTCGAGGGCACCGTCGAGGGGCTGCGGGCCAGCGGCACCCTCACCGGCCGCCATCTCGACGACCGGGCCGCCCTCAAGGAGACCGTGCGGACGCCCACCGGCACCCTGGAGATCCGCGGCGCGAACGCGCACAACCTGCGCGACGTCGACGTCGACATCCCGCTCGGGGTGCTCGTCGCCGTCACCGGTGTCGCCGGCTCCGGCAAGAGCTCGCTCGTGCACGGGTCGATCCCCGCAGGTGCGGGTGTGGTGTCGGTCGACCAGGTCGCGATCCGTGGCTCGCGACGGAGCAACCCGGCCACCTACACCGGGCTGCTCGATCCGATCCGCAAGGCGTTCGCGAAGGCCAACGGCGTGAAGCCGGCCCTGTTCAGCGCCAACTCCGAGGGCGCCTGCCCCAACTGCAACGGCGCCGGTGTCATCTACACCGACCTGGCGATGATGGCCGGCGTCGCCACCACCTGCGAGGAGTGCGAGGGGAAGCGGTTCGAGGCATCGGTGCTGGACCACCACCTCGGCGGCCGCGACATCAGCGAGGTGCTCGCGATGTCGGTGGTCGAGGCCGAGGAGTTCTTCGGCGCCGGCGAGGCCCGCACGCCCGCCGCCCACGCCATCCTCGACCGGCTCGCCCAGGTCGGGCTCGGCTACCTCAGCCTCGGCCAGCCGCTCACCACGCTGTCCGGCGGCGAGCGCCAGCGGCTCAAGCTGGCCACCCACATGGCCGACAAGGGCGGCGTCTACGTCCTCGACGAGCCGACCACCGGCCTCCACCTCGCCGACGTCGAGCACCTGCTCGGCCTGCTCGACCGGCTCGTCGACTCCGGCAAGTCGGTCATCGTCATCGGCCACCACCAGGCGGTCATGGCGCACGCCGACTGGATCATCGACCTCGGCCCCGGCGCCGGCCACGACGGCGGCCGGATCGTCTTCGAGGGCACACCCGCCGACCTCGTCGCCGCCCGCTCCACCCTCACCGGCGAGCACCTCGCGGCCTACGTCGGCGCCTGACGCCGCCGGCGCGACACGGCGGACGGCGTGACGGGAGGGTGCGAGGAGGTCACGGGACCGCCGGCGCGGCGCGCCGTCCTCGTCGATTGACCGGCTCGGATCGGCCTCCGTAGAGTGACAGTCAAGTGTCACTTGGCCCGAGTACGCCCTGACGGGGGCGCCGTTGCATGCCGCCGCCGGGCGTCCGGGTGAGGAGCCTCCTCACATGGACGGGTTCCGGCGCGCCGTCGGGCGGGCTGACCACCGAGGACCAAGAGGGGGAACGAGGCTGTGAGGCTCACATCGTCGGACGTCTACTTCGACATGTACGACCGCGACCTCTACGCATCGCCGTACGCCGTCTACCGGCGGCTGCGGGACAAGGCCCCACTCTACCACAACGAGGAGTATCGCTTCGTCGCCGTGAGCCGCCACGAGGACGCGGCGCGGGTCTTGCCATGTGACGGACCGCGTCGGCGAGCCCGATACGAGATGAGCAGCTACCAGTTGACCGAGATAGCGACCGAGGGGATCGGAAAACCCACCGAGACGCCGACGCTGCTGAAGTCCCCGCTGGCCTTCAGTCCATTGAGCGCGCCGGTCATCCGGTGAATCCACGTCCTGAGCTTCTCCACGCGCTCCGGATCCTTATCGCCGAGCCGATACGCCTCGCCGATGATCAGGCCGAGGTCTACGAGCGCCGACACGGCGTCTGCGCGGTCAACACCGTGCTGCCACCCCTCAATGGTGGATATCGCCGACTCGATAGCTGACACGACCGCGTCGTAATCACTCATGGCGTGACCACCCTTCGTGACAGCGGCCCGCGCGCGAAGGCTA
>DASSGC010000314.1:0-5659 GCA_035693765.1 Acidimicrobiales bacterium | reverse complement strand
CTACGCGTGGGGATTTGGCGTGGAAGCACCAGCTCCACAGCTCGGCCGACCGGCAACGCAGCACGGTGACACGCACCGGCGTGACCTGTCCGCGCGGGTCCGAGGGGACGCGGCCGGGACGCGCCCGGCGTGCTACTGCTGGACCAGCATCAGCGGGTTGCCCTCGGGATCGGTGATCGGCGCGAGCGTCGGGCCGCCGGGCACGTCGAAGGGGTCGGACAGCACGGCGCCGCCCAGCTCGCCCACCCGGGCGAGCGTGGCCCGCAGGTCGCGGACCTGCACGTACAGGCGCACGCCGGGGGTGTCGCCCTGGCGGATGTGACCCGCCGGCCCGGGCTCGGGGCCACCCAGGCCCGGCGCGATGCCCATGATCGGGCCGTCGCCGACGTCCCAGTTGAACAGGCTCCCGTAGAACGCCCGCTGGCGTTCGGGGTCCCGTGCCTCGATCTCCCAGTGCACGACGGGCCGTGCCCAGTCCGCGCTCATCGGCCAGCCCTGGTCGGTGCCATCGCCCCAGGTTCGCGCACGGCCGGCGGCCGCGGGCGACGCTGCGGAACTAACGGTGAGCTAACGGCGATCTCGCGCGGTCGGCGCGCGTCCGGACGCCGGTTCGGGCCCGTGCGCACGCGTGGCGGGCCCTGTCCCGCCCGCCGGTGACGGCGGGCGGGCGCGGCCCGCCGGGAGACCAGTCTCTACACGGTGGTCTGGCCCGCCAGCTTCCGGTTCTTGAACTGCGCCTTGGCGTAGTCGCGGTTCATGTAGGCGATGAAGTCGATGGAGATCGCCTTCGGGCAGGCCTCCTCGCACTCCCCGTGGTTGGTGCACGAGCCGAAGTACGACTCCATCGTGTCGACCATCGCCTGGGTCCGCTTGTAGCGCTCGGCCTGACCCTGCGGCAGCAGGTTGAGGTGCTCCAGCTTGGCCGCGGTGAACAGGTTCGCGGCGCTGTTGGGGCAGGCGGCCACGCACGCGCCACAGCCGATGCAGGCGGCGGCGTCCATGGCGGCGTCCGCCGACTCCTTGGGCACCGGGATGAGGTTGCCGTCGGGCGCCGAGCCCGTCGGCGCGGTGATGTAGCCGCCGGCCTCGACGATGCGGTCGAACGCCTGGCGGTCGACGACCAGGTCGCGCAGCACCGGGAACGCCCGGGCCCGCCACGGCTCGACCCAGATCTCGTCGCCGTCGTGGAACTTGCGCATGTGGAGCTGGCAGGTCGCCGTGCCCCGCTCGGGGCCGTGGGCCTGGCCGTTGATCATCATCCCGCACGAGCCGCAGATGCCCTCGCGGCAGTCGTGCTCGAAGGCGATCGGTTCCTCGCCCTTGGCGATCAGCCGCTCGTTGACGATGTCGAGCATCTCGAGGAAGGACATGTCGGGGCTGATGCCCCGGCCCTCCTCGACGTAGGTGACCATCCTGCCCTCGGCACCGGGCGCCTGGCGCCAGACGTGGAGGGTGATGTCCATCGTCTGATGGGCTCCGTTGCCGCGCTCGCTCACTTGTACGACCTCTGGGTCAGCTTCACGTACTCGAAGTCGAGGGGCTCCCTGTGGAGGGTGGGCTCGTGGCCCTTGCCCGTCCACTCCCACGCCCCCGCATAGGCGAAGTTGTCGTCGTCGCGCAGGGCCTCGCCCTCCTCGGTCTGGCTCTCCTCCCGGAAGTGGCCGCCGCACGACTCCTCCCGGTGCAGGGCGTCCCGCACCATCAGCTCGCCCAGCTCGAAGAAGTCGGCGACCCGGGCCGCCTTCTCCAACGACTGGTTGAGCGAGGGACCGCCCAGCACCCGCACGTCCTTCCAGAACTCCTCGCGCAGGGCGGGGATCTCCGAGAGCGCCTTCTCCAGCCCCGCACGGTTGCGGGCCATGCCGCAGTGCTCCCACAGGAGCTTGCCCAGCTCACGGTGGAAGTGGTCGACCGAGCGGGTGCCGTTGATCGACAGCAGCCGGGCGACCGTGTCGCCGACCGAGGTCTCGGCCTGGGCGAAGGCCGGGTCGTCGGTGGGCACCGGGCGGGTGCCCAGCAGCCCGGCCAGGTAGTTGGCCAGCGTGTAGCTGATGACGAAGTAGCCGTCGGCCAGGCCCTGCATGAGCGCCGAGGCGCCGAGCCGGTTGGCGCCGTGGTCGCTGAAGTTGGCCTCGCCCAGCACGAACAGGCCGGGCACGTTGGACATCAGGTGGTAGTCCACCCACAGCCCGCCCATCGTGTAGTGCACGGCGGGGTAGATGCGCATCGGCACCCGGTACGGGTTCTCGTCGGTGATGCGCTCGTACATGTCGAAGAGGTTGCCGTAGCGCTCGCGGATGGTGTCCTCCCCGACCCGGCCGATGGCCTCGGCGAAGTCGAGGTAGACGCCGTTCTTGAGCGGCCCCACGCCCCGGCCGGCGTCGACGACGGACTTGGCGTTGCGGGACGCGACGTCGCGGGGCACGAGGTTGCCGAAGCTCGGGTACTTCCGCTCCAGGAAGTAGTCGCGCTCCGACTCGGGGATCCGGTCGGGTGACCGGGTCTCGTCGGGGTCCAGGGGCACCCAGATGCGGCCGTCGTTGCGCAGCGACTCCGACATGAGGGTGAGCTTCGACTGGAACTCGTCGCTGGCCGGGATGCAGGTGGGGTGGATCTGCGTGTAGCAGGGGTTGGCGAACAGCGCGCCCCGCCGGTGGGCCCGCCAGGCGGCGGTGGCGTTGGAGTACTTGGCGTTGGTCGACAGGTAGAACAGGTTGCCGTAGCCGCCGGTGCACAGCAGCACCGCGTGGGCCGAGTGCGACATGACCTGGCCGCTGATCATGTCGCGCACGACGATGCCGCAGGCCACGCCGTCCTTGACGACGAGGTCGAGCATCTCGGTGCGGGTGTGCAACGTGACGGTGCCCAGACCGACCTGGTGCATCATCTGCTGGTAGGCACCGAGCAGGAGCTGCTGGCCGGTCTGGCCCCGGGCGTAGAAGGTGCGCGACACCTGGGCGCCGCCGAAGCTGCGGTTGTCGAGCAGGCCGCCGTACTCCCGGGCGAAGGGCACGCCCTGGGCGACGGCCTGGTCGATGATGTTCACCGACTCCTCGGCCAGCCGGTAGACGTTGGACTCGCGGCTGCGGAAGTCGCCGCCCTTCACGGTGTCGTAGAACAGCCGGAAGACCGAGTCGCCGTCGCTCTTGTAGTTCTTGGCGGCGTTGATGCCGCCCTGGGCGGCGATCGAGTGCGCCCGGCGGGGGCTGTCGTGGTAGGTGAAGACCTTGACGTTGTAGCCCTGCTCGCCGAGCGTGGCGGCCGCCGAGGCGCCGGCCAGCCCGGTGCCGACGATGATGACGTCGAACTTCCGCCGGTTGTTGGGCGCCACCAGCTTCATGTCGAACTTGTGCTGGGTCCACCGGTCCTCGATGGGGCCGGTGGGGGCGTGGGACTCGAGGCTGCCGATCATCCCGCCTCCCCCTCCTCGTACTGGGTGCAGTCGACGATCCTGTCGCCGTCCATCCGGCAGTCGCTGTTGTCGTCGGCGTTGACGACACCGGTGAGCACGGCGATCGGGAAGCTGAGGTTGCCCACCACCACCAGGCCGGCGAACCCGGCGGCGAAGCCCCGCCGCCACGAGTTCCAGCGGGGGTTGTTGAGGCCCAGGCTCTGGAACAGCGACCAGCTCCCGTGGAACAGGTGCAGGCCGAGGGCGATGTTGGCGACGATGTAGATGGCCGAGACCGCCGGGCGCTCGAAGGTGGCCACGAAGTTGCGGTACACGTCGCCCCGCACGAAGTCGGGGTTGACCGTGCCCCAGGTGAGGTCGGCCAGGTGCCAGACGAGGAACAGCCCGATGACCACGCCGGTCAGGCGCATCGAGCGGCTGGCGGCGTTGGCGGCCTGCCAGTCGCGCTTGGACACGTAGCCGCCCGCGGCGTGCGCCCGCCGGTTCATCAGGGTGAGCCCGGCGGCGGCGTGGATGTGGAACACGAACGCCGTGATGAGCCCGAGCCGCAGGAGCCACAGGGTGACGGTGCGGGGGAGTAGCGGCACGAGCAGCTCGCGCAGGAACTCGCCGTAGTGGTTGAACTCCTCCGCCCCCAGGTACACCTTCAGGTTCCCGATCATGTGCACGAAGACGAAGCCCATGATCATGATCCCGGTGACCGCCATGACCCACTTCTTGCCGACGGCCGAGCGGTAGAACTCGACCGGCCAGGGAGCGGGACGGCGGCTGCGCGGGTGCACCGGGGCGACGGCTTGTCGCTCCATCGTCTGCATCGCTTGTTCAGCCTCCCGGACGGGGCTCGATATTGGTCCGGAGCCGCACCGTACTCGTGAACCTGCACGGTGCAGAATTCCGGGCGGCGCAGGCCCGGAGCGTCAGTCTGCCCGATGGGGCGGGGCGCCGGCCGGGGCGGCCAGGCAGGCCGTATAGCGGTTCGCGCCGAGGGGGTGGCCGGGCACGGACAGTGCCAGCTCGAGCACGAGCGCCCCGGGCGCCGCCGGTGCCATCGCCTGGATCGTGCCGACCCGCTCGCAGGCGTCGGGTGGCACGTCGCCGCGCCACCGCCAGCGGTGCTCGCCGCCCGGCCAGCTCAGCGTGGCGGTCACCTGGGCGCCGGTCACGGCCTCCCGGAGGTCGGACACGACGTGGACGTCGAGGGCGAGCGGCTCGCCGGGCCGCACCGTGGCGGGCAGGCGGTCGGCCACCACGATGACCGGCCGGCACGCGTCGCGCAGGGCGGCGAGGGCGGGCTTCGGCCCGCGCTCGTGGTCCAGCAGGGCGGGGGTGATGCCGGGCTGGGCGTCGGCCAGGCGGGCGACGGCGAACCCCCCGGTCGGCCGGTACTTCAGGCGGCGCAGCTCCTCGACGTGCCGCCGGACGAGGGTGGCCTGATAGCGCTGGGTGGCGTCGCGCCAGCCGTCGAAGGTCGCGTGGTCGGCCGGCGGCACGTGGAGGGCGACGCGCGCCAGGTCGAGCCCGTGGTGGGCGGCGAACGCGTCCCAGTCGAGGTCGGGCCAGCGGTCGGGGTCGGCGAACGCCGCCGCAGCGCCGGACGGCACCGACGCCGCGCCGAACCGGGACACGAACCGCACCAGCCGGGGCACGGCGGCGGCCACGCGGGGCAGGTCGCGCTCGTCGCCGGAGGTCCAGCCGAGGCCGAGGTGGCTGTCGGTGCCGTCGACGCCGGGCAGGTGGGGGGCGACGCCCGAGTGGGCGATCACCGGCCGGGAGGGGTCGGCCCGCTGGAGCACGCGCCGGACGGTCCGGTCGAGCACGCTGCGGTTCCACGACGGCACCTGCCCGGCGAGGGCCGTGCGGACGAGGTCGGGGCCGGGCGTGTCCGGCTCGTCGTGGCCGCACCACAGGGCGATGGACGGGTGGTGGCCGAGCAGGTCGACCATGGCGCGCGCCTGGCGGGCGGCCTCGCGCCGGATGCCGCGGGCGTAGCCGCGGTGGAGGGGCAGGTCCTGCCACAGCAGCAGGCCGGCCGCGTCCGCCGCGTCGTACAGCTCGGGGCGGGCGACGTGGGCCTGGACGCGCAGGAGGTCGAGCCCGAGGTCGACGGCGTGGCCGACGTCGGCCCGCACCTCCTCGGGCGTGGCCTCGCCCAGGGCACGCCGGGTCGGCCCGTGCTCTGCGCCCTTGAGGAACAGCTGCTCGCCGTTGACGCTGGCGATCCAGTTGCGCAGCCGCACCGACCGCAGG
>DASSGC010000313.1:0-4962 GCA_035693765.1 Acidimicrobiales bacterium | reverse complement strand
TTCGAGCTCGTCTACGGCCTCGGCCGGCGGCCGCCCGCGGTGGCGCGCCCGGGCGGTCGCGGTGCGGCCCTCGTTGTCGGTGGCGGTCTCGGGGATGCCGGCCACGGGCACGCCGAGCTGGTCGGCGAGCAGCGACTCGTTGGCCACGAGGTGGACGGCGACGTCGTGCACGGTCCACCCGGCGAACTCGGGCGGGTCGACCGGCCGTTCCCAGTCGGCGGGACCGAGAGCACGGAGCAGCAGGATGGCCCGGCTCAGCTCGACGCGGTGGACGTCGAGGGGCGTCGCGCCGGCCCTCACCGCGGCCGGTGGCCGGCGCCGGCGGGCGGTGGCGAGCACCCGGGCCCGCAGGTCGTCGGGGGGCGCCACCTCGGTGGACAGGGCGGCCGCGTACTCGCCCGCCGCGTCGCGCAGGGTCCGCTCCCAGCGTGCGGCGCCGGGCGTGGCGTCGAGGTGCGCGGCGATGGCGAGGTCGTCGGCGGGGTCGTGCGCGTCGAGCGCGTACGCGGCCAGGTCGTCGATCGAGGTCGGCATCGGGGGGAGATCGTCGTTCATGCCCATCTCTCGCTCAGCTCCGGTCGGAGGATCTCGGCGATGCGCTGGAGCCCGAGGCGCAGCCGCGACTTGGCGGTGCCCTCGGGGATGCCGAGCGCATCGGCCACCTGCCGGTACGTGTGACCATGGAAGTAGGCCAGCTCCAGTGCCCGCCGCTGCGCCTCGGGCAGGAGCGCCACGGCGTCGCGCACCTTGCCGCTGGTGTCGGCCTGGACCACGCCGTCGGCCAGGTCGGGTGCGTCGCCGGGTTCGCCCGGCGCCCGCTGCTCCCGGCGCCGGCGCGCCTCCTCCCGCCGGATGAGGTCGACGGCCCGGCGGTGCGTCACCGTTCCGAGGTAGCCCCGCAGGGTGCCGCGACCCGGCTCGATCCGCTCCGGGTGCTCCCACACGGCGACGAAGACGTCCTGCGTCACGTCCTCGGCGGCGGCGCGGTCGCCGAGCGTCCGCAGCGCGAGCCCGTAGACGAAGCCCGCGTAGCGGTCGTACAGGTCCGCGAGGGCCGTCTCGTCGCCGACGGAGAGCCGCTCGGCCAGCACCCGTTCCGCCCACGTGCCGCGATGCCGTTGCTCCATCACGCAAGTCCTCTCCACGGGTGCTGTTCGAAGTTGCGGCCGGACCTGGATCACACGGCGCGTGCGGCCGGCCGGACGCGCCGGCGTCCGGCCCCAGTGTGGCACCGCCGCGCGGCGGTAGCCTCTGCGGCGCCCCGGGGGGACGAGGGAGGCGACGACGTGACATGCGGGCCGCGGTCGTCGGCTGAGCGGTTCGGCATACCGTCTTGCCGCCCCCTGACCAGCCGCGCGAAGCTGAGCGACCGATGCGGCGCCTCACCACCCTCGTAGTTCTCGCCTAGCGCACGCCGGTCCTCATCCGCGTGCGCTGTCCGACCTCCCCGATGGGAGGTCGTTCCAGTTTTCGGCCCACCTTCCACCGCTCGCACACCACCCGCACCAAGGAGCACACCGCCATGACGATCGACGGCGGACAGGCCCTGATCAGGTCCCTCGAGATGGAGGGCGTCGAGGTCATGTTCGGCCTGCCCGGTGGGGCCATCCTGCCGGTCTACGACCCGATCATCGACAGCCCCATCCGGCACATCCTCGTCCGGCACGAGCAGGGTGCCGGCCACATGGCCGAGGGGTTCGCCCACGCCACCGGGCGCCCAGGCGTGTGCATGGTCACCTCCGGCCCCGCCGCCACCAACATCGTGACGCCCCTGTGCGACGCCTACATGGACTCGGTGCCGATGGTGTGCATCACCGGGCAGGTGCCGTTCTCGGCCATCGGCACCGACGCGTTCCAGGAGTGCGACACCGTCGGCATCACCCGCTCGGTCACCAAGCACAACGAGCTCATCACCGAGGCCCAGGACATCCCCCTCATGGTGCGCCAGGCGTTCCACCTGGCGACCACCGGCCGCCCCGGGCCGGTGCTGCTCGACGTGCCCAAGGACATCGTCGATCCCCGGAACCCCCGGTCGGCCATGGAGTGGTACTGGCCGAGCGACGACGAGGTGGCGGCCAGCCTGCCCGGCTACCGGCCCACCACCAAGGGCCATCCGAAGATGATCCGGCAGGCGGCCGAGCTGATCGTCCAGTCCCGCCGGCCGGTGATCTACGCGGGCGGCGGCATCCTCAAGGCCCGGGCGGCCGAGGCGCTGCGCGAGCTGGCCGAGCTGTGCGACATCCATGTCGTCACCACGCTCATGGCGCGGGGCGCCTTCCCCGACGACCACCCGCTGTGCCTCGGCATGCCGGGGATGCACGGCAACTACACGGCGGTCACGTCGATGCAGCAGAGCGACCTGCTCATCGCCCTCGGCAGCCGGTTCGACGACCGGGTGACCGGCAAGGTCGACGGCTTCGCTCCCGACGCCAAGATCGTCCACGTCGACATCGACCCCGCCGAGCTGGGGAAGGTGCGCCGGCCCGACGTCCCCATCGTGGGCGACTGCCGGCTCGTCATCGAGGAGCTGATCACCGCCGTGCGCGACCTGCTCGGGGGCGGCGCGGCCTTCCCCGACCGGACGGCCTGGAAGCAGACGATCTCGGGCTGGCAGGAGAAGTTCCCGCTCGCCTACCAGCAGTCCGAGCCGGGCGAGGCGCTCAAGCCCCAGTTCGTGCTGGAGCGGCTGCGGGCCGCCACCCCCGACGACACGATCGTCGCCTCCGGCGTCGGCCAGCACCAGATGTGGACCTCGCAGTACTGGAAGTTCAACCACCCCTACACCTGGGTCAACTCCGGCGGGCTGGGCACGATGGGCTTCTCGGTGCCGGCCGCCATCGGCGCCAAGGTCGGCCGGCCCGACCGCATGGTGTGGGCGGTCGACGGCGACGGCTGCTTCCAGATGACGGCCCAGGAGCTGGTCACCGCGACCAGCGAGCGCATCCCCATCAAGGTGGCGATCCTCAACAACGCCTACCTGGGCATGGTCCGCCAGTGGCAGGAGATGTTCTACGACGAGCGCTACAGCGAGGTGTACCTCTCGCCCGACCTGCCCGACTACAAGCTGTGGGCCGAGGCCATGGGCTGCGTCGGCATGCGGGTCGAATCGCCCGAAGAGGTCGACGCCGCCATCCAGAAGGCCAACGAGATCGACGACCGGCCGGTGGTCATCGACTTCCGCACCGACGCCCGCGAGAAGGTGTACCCGATGGTCCCCTCCGGCCTGAGCAACGACCAGATCGTCACCGATCCCAGCCACGGCGAAGGGGGCCACTGATGGCCGTGCCCGGCACCGACGCCCGCCACCACACGCTGGTGGTGCTGGTCGAGAACAAGGCGGGCGTGCTCGCCCGCGTGGCCAGCCTGTTCGCCCGGCGGGGGTTCAACATAGTCTCCCTCGCGGTGGCCCCCACCGAGGACGAGCGCTTCAGCCGCATCACCATCGTGGTCGACGTGGCGTCCGCGCCGCTGGAGCAGATCACGAAGCAGCTCTACAAGCTCGTCAACGTCGTGAAGATCAGCGAGCTCGACCCCCGTGACTCGGTGGAGCGCGAGCTCATGCTGGTCACCCTGCGGGCCGACATCACCGCCCGCAGCCAGGTGATCGAGCTCGTCAACCTGTTCGAGGGCCGGGTGGTCGACGTCGGCCACGACGAGCTGACGGTGAGCCTCGACGGCGAGCCGGACCGCCTCGACGACTTCGAGGGCCTGCTGCGCCCGTTCGGCATCGTCGAGCTGCAGCGGACCGGGCGGGTCGCGCTGCCCAAGCTCGAGCACACCGCCCCGACGCTGCGCTCGGTGCGGCGGCCAGCGTGAACCACCCGACCCCAATCGACCAGACCAAACCCAGCACGGAAGAGAACCTCTGATGGCCAACGTGTACTACGAGAAGGACGCCGACCGGTCGCTCATCGCCGACCGCAAGGTGGCGGTGATCGGCTACGGCTCCCAGGGCCACGCCCACGCCCTCAACCTGAAGGACTCCGGCATCGACGTCCGCGTCGGCCTGCGCGAGGGCTCGGCGTCGGTGGCCAAGGCCGAGGCCGCCGGGCTCACCGTGCGTTCGATCGCCGACGCCTCGGCCGAGGCCGACCTCATCATGCTGCTGGGACCGGACACCGAACACAAGGCGATCTTCAACCAGCACATCGCCCCCCGCCTCGACGACGGCGACGCCCTGTTCGTGGGCCACGGGTTCAGCGTCCGCTTCGAGCAGGTCGTCGCCCCGGCCGGGGTCGACGTCGCGCTGGTCGCGCCCAAGGGCCCCGGCCACCTGGTACGCCGCACCTACACCGAGGGCGGCGGCGTGCCCTGCCTCATCGCGACCGCCCAGGACGCCTCCGGCCACGCCCACGGCCTGGCCCTGGCCTACGCCGACGCGATCGGCGGCACCCGGGCCGGCGTGCTCGAGACCACCTTCGAGGAGGAGACCGAGACCGACCTCTTCGGCGAGCAGGTCGTGCTGTGCGGCGGCCTCACCGCGCTCGTGCAGGCCGGCTTCGAGACCCTCACCGAGGCGGGCTACCAGCCCGAGTCGGCCTACTTCGAGTGCCTCCACGAGCTGAAGCTGATCGTCGACCTCATGTACGAGCAGGGCATCGCCGGCATGCGCTACTCGATCAGCGACACCGCCGAGTACGGCGACCTCACGCGGGGGCCCCGCATCATCAACGACGCGGTGAAGTCCGAGATGCGGGTCATCCTCGACGAGATCCGCACCGGCAAGTTCGCGGACGAGTGGATCGCGGAGTCGGAGTCCGGCCGGGCCCGCTACCAGGCCCTCCGGGAGGCCGGCAAGCAGCATCCCATCGAGAAGGTGGGCGCCGAGCTGCGGGCCATGATGCCGTGGATCTCCGCCGGCAAGCAGCGGGTGGAGGACATCTCCGGTGGGTAGCCCCCGTCGATTTGGCTTCTCTCACGTCGCGATGCGGACGTGAGGGACGCCAAATCGCTCAGTCGGCG